>NZ_JAQFUL010000012.1:0-89874 GCF_027716265.1 Bacillus cereus group sp. Bc031 | reverse complement strand
TCTTCTACTCTCAAGTTTTAAAAAATAAGTCCGATGCCAAAAGGCATCGGACTTATTTTTTAAACTTGATGGCTATGATAAAGAAAGCTACTTATTTTGTTGAAACATTTACGAATCTGTTAAATAAAGTTCGTAATGTGAATCTCGTGACATTTTCCAAAGAGGCAGAACAAGCAGCTAAGGAGATCCGGACGTTTAAATTAAATATTATACAGAAACAGTTGGAAGGGAAAATTACAATTCATTTTACGCCGACTTTTATTAATCATATGGTAAACGAAGTGGAAGAGTATATAACGGTTTTAGAGTTTTTGAAGAAGGGGGAAATTCCACCTGTTTTTCATGAACTTCATTATCATCTCGTTTGGTTAACAGATGCAGCTGGTCATGCAGGCTCTATTTCTGGTGGGTTAGATCTTGTTGAAAAAAGATTAAAAGAGAAAAGCGAAGAATTTACGAAGCATTTTGAACAATTTTACTTAAAGGCGGTTGAGATGACTGGATATTTACGAACAGAGTTTCATCATTTTCCTGCATTAAAGAAGTTTACAAAAGATGTTTCACTTGAACTAAAATTATTTTCACATTTTTTACATGAAGTGGAAGAACTCGAGTTATCAAATGAAGTATTAAGTGTATTATCAGCGAGAATGGCAGATCATATGGCAAGGGAAGAATGTTATTATTTATTAAAATTAGCTCAATCATCTGGACTCGAAATGCCGAAATGTAATCCGCTTTAAAGAAAAAGAGGTCAATTTTATTTGGCCTCTTTTTCTGTTTTATTGTCTCTTTTTATTTTTGCTTGTTCAATACTTGTTTGTAATGTCTCCATAATATTGATGATGTTTGGAGCAGGAGAGATTGTTTCCGTTTTTTCCTGTTGTTCAATTTTCTCTTCGATTAATTCGGTAAGGGCTTCTTTATACTCATCTGTATACATTTCTTGTTCAAAAGGATTTGTAAGGTGGTGAATTAAGTTGATTGCTGCGGTGAGTTCTTGTTTTTGGATAGGATAATTTTCATTACTTGGTAAGTTAGGTGTATTTGTTATATCGCGAATTTCATTAGGGTAGTGAATAGTTTGCAACATAAGTCCATCTTCAAAGTTACGGATAATAGCTAAATGTTGTTTTTTTCTAATGGAAATATGGATAAGACCAAGTTTATTTGTACGCTCAAGGGCTTCTTTTAATAATAAATACGATTTTTCATGTCCCGGGGTAGGGCCTATAAAATAAGAGCGGTCATAGAGAATAGAATCAATTTCGTTATTTTGAACAAAAGATATAATACGAATAGATCGTGGTTCGTGAGCTTTTTGCAACGCAGCTAATTCTTTTTCATCCATAATAATGTATTTATGGGGGGCGTATTCATAGGCTTTTACAATATCTTTATCATCGACTTCTTCATCCGCACAATCGGGAGCGAATTTTTTATATTTAATAGGTGTTAAGCATTCTTTATGGAGACTTAAAAATTTTATATCGTTTTCTTCTACGGCGCTATATAGTTTAATTCCTATATTTAATAGTCCAAGTGAAAGTGCACCTTTCCATACGGTATGCAAATGAAATCTCTCCTTTCATTCAAAAATGATTATGTATATTATGAGATAGTAAGAAATTTCCTATACGTTTTTTGTTTTTTACAGAAGGGATTGGAATATAAAATATATTGACAAGCCCTCTAAAATATTTTAATGTGATTGTATAAAATTGTGTATATAAAGGGGAGTAACTTATTACAGTAAAGTCGTCATTACAGGGAGAAACCCTCGGCTTTATTGGCAACGTTTCGTTGTTAGTGAGACCTTTACCAGCAATGGTAAAGGCCCCTTATTGTCTTTTTTAGGACCCTTACCATATTTGGTAGGGGCCTTTTTGTATACAAAGAGAGGAGAAATAAAAATGAAAAAACTTATTAGTAGATTAAGAGTTGTATTTCATGTTCGCCGATTTGTTCCATTCCTATTTGACTTTTTTACTTCAAAAGAGGTTTCAATAAAGAAGAAAATCTTATCCATTGCTTTTTTAGTTGGTTATGTAGCGATGCCTCTCGATTTAATTCCAGACTTCTTACCGTTCATCGGTATTTTAGATGATATTGGGATTGTGTTATTTATTTTGAACCGAATTGTAAAAATGGCGCCAGTTCAATTACAAGAAAAGCATAACGTAAATGTAGGATAGGAGTTAAAATATGGAGCAAATTATTTTAGATATAATTGAGTTTTTAAAGCAGTTTTCTTATTTTGGAGTTGTATTGGCTTTAACGTTTGAATTTATTCCCGCAGAAGTTGTTTTGCCTATGGTTGGATATTGGGTGTACGAGGGTGATATGAATTTTTGGCTAGCTGTATTAGCTGGAACGCTTGGTGGAACGACAGGACCGTTAACGTTATACGCACTCGGTTATTACGGTGGTCGTCCTCTATTAATAAAGTACGGGAAATACTTCTTTATTAAAGAAGAACAAATCCAAAAAGCAGATGATTTCTTTGAGAAATATGGACCAGTTGTAGCATTTGTTGGACGCTTTGTACCTGGCGTTCGAACGCTTATTTCTGTTCCATGTGGTATGGCGAAAATGAACATATGGAAATTTAGTATATATACATTTGTAGCAATGTTCCCGTTAACAACTTTATATGTCTATTTTGGAATGAAATTAGGTCCGCATTGGGAAAAAGCGGCGGATGTTGTGGGGCAATATATGCTACCGATATTACTAGTCGTCGTTATCGTTGTCGGTGGTATTTTAATCTATAAATTTATGAAGAAAAGGAACAGAACGGAATCTATTTAGTCATTTGAATATTTTTTGAAAATAAATGAATAGTACAGGCAAAAGACTCTGAAGGACATACACATATAGGGAATATAAAAGAGAGAGGGGAAACAACTATGTCTTGTGAGTGCTCAGGGGCAGCATTAACTTGTTGTCCAGATAAAAATTATGTACAAGATAAAGTGTGTAGTCCGTGGTCTGCTACTGTAGTTGCAACAGCAATTGATAATGTTCTCTATACAAATAATATTAACCAAAACGTAGTGGGGACTGGTTTTGTTAAATATGATGTTGGACCAGGACCAATTACTGTAGAGGCGCTTGATTCTGCTGGTACTGTAATAGATACACAAACATTAAACCCAGGAACGAGTATCGGGTTTACGTATCGGCGTTTTGACATTATACAAGTTGTGTTACCTGCAACACCTGCTGGAACGTATCAGGGAGAATTTTGTATTACAACACGTTATCCACTTTCATAGCAGAATAGGAGAGGATCAAAATGGGAATAAGAAGTTCCAGTTTGTCTTGTTGTTCTAATAAAACGCTTGTACAAGATCAAGTATGTACAGACTGGTCTATTACAGGTGCTGGTACTCAAATTGTATATACAAATAATATTACGCAAGAAGTATATGGTTCAGGTTACGTGAAATATGATGTAGGTGCGGCTCCAATTACAGTTGATTTTTTAGTAGGTGCTACAGTAATTGATACAATTACCGTACAACCACAAAGTAGTGGTACTTTCACTGTACGATATTTTACGACTGTTCGAATTACTACAACAGGAACAACTGTTAATCAAGGTGAGTTTTGTATTACAGTACGTTATCCGATTTCATAAAAAAACATACCGCAAATGGTATGCTTTTTTAATTGAGGAAGTAATAAGATTGGTATTTTATAAACAACATGTAAATTGGCAACAGTACTTGCCTTCTAAATATAGTGAAGGGTTATGTTGGATATTAGCAATATTAACTGACTGTAAGTCTTTTCCTGTGTACGATATTGTATTACCAGGAAACACAGTGAAAATATTGGTTACTGCTCCAACGATTTCAATGGTAATTGCTTCTGTGCTGCTAGTACTATTGTAAACCGAGACAGTGCCTGATATAGGCAGCATTCCATCACTTTGCCACAGTATCATCGATTGTGATTCATCTTTGGCGGAGGGAATGTTGTTATTCGTTATAAGGAAATTTCCTGCAAATTCATTTGTTACTCGCTCGCAATCTGGATCTGGAGGAGGGGGAGGTGGACAAGGATCTGGGCAAATGATAGACAAAGGAGCAAAACAGCCAATGTTTTTTTATTCTTCAATACACCCCCCTCCTTTTTAAGTAGTCTTTTACTACTATTAAATGTGGAAGCATGGCCGATGTGTTAAAAAAAGAAGAAATTGTTAAAAATTAAGATTGTCTAATAGGCTGAAACCTTAAATTATTATTCATGTTATAGAAAAGATTATATGTGAATAGACATGGGAAAAGAATGCTCAGACTCTTTTAGACAAAAAGTGGTTGTATACAATAGTAAGAAGAAAGTTGAACTTAACCTTTAATTAACTGTATATTTACAAAAATCTAATAAAATTCATTTGTTATTTAAACGACATTAATATGCTTTAGATAAAATATCCCTTGTAATGAATCGATTATTATGAGGAGGATTCACGTGGACAGAATGGTTTTGCGAAAAGTAAAAGGTCTTATTGGATTATTAATGGTTTTTGTATTAGCATTTGTATCATTTCCGTGGGGTACATCAATTAAAGCGGAAGAGAAGAAGCAAGAAAAGGCACCGAGTGAGAAGAAGATCGTTTTTCCGGTTGTAAGTGATGTACATATTAAGAATAGTGGAACAGATGATACGTTTCGCTGGAAACGAGCAATCGAGCAACTGAATACACTTGCACCTAAACAAGATGCGTTTGTAATTGTGGGAGATTTTACTGATTCAGGATCACTGCAACAATATGATCGTTTCATGCAAGTGTATAATGAAAATGCAAATAAAGATGCAGTGCGAATGAATTCTCTAGGAAATCATGATTATTGGAACGGTTTATCTGTAGAGGGCGCACAGAAGCGTTTCTTAGAAAAGACAGGAATGGAATCAATTTATTATCATAAAGTGGTAAAAGGGTATCACTTCCTTGTTATGTCTCCAGAGGACGGGACAACTCATGGATATTATTCGGACAAGCAAATTAACTTGGTTAAAAGAAGAAATGGCAAAGGCACAAAAAGATGATCCAGAAAAACCAATTTTCGTATTTTTACACCAACACATTAAAGAGACAGTTTACGGTAGTCATGAATGGGGAACAAAAGATAGCGCAAAAATTAATACGGTATTAAAAGAATATCCGCAGGCTATTACGTTTTCAGGTCATTCACATTATCCGTTAGATGATCCAAGATCGATTCATCAAAAAGACTTTACATCAGTTGGTACATCTTCTATAAGTTACATGGAAGTTGAAGGTGGTAAAGTACAAGGGAATATCCCGCCAGGAGCTAGCACATTAAGCCAAGGCTTATTAGTAGAAGTAGACGATAAAGAAGTAACGATCAATCGCCGTGATTTCCATACAAATTCTTGGACAGGCGAGCCTTGGAAAATTAAATTACCAGCAAAGAAAGACACATTTACACATATAGAAGATCGTGATAAAGAAAAGCCATACTTTGCTAAGGATGCAAAGCTTGCGGTATCAAATGTAACAGAAAATGCGGCAACAGTAACATTTCCACAAGCATTGGACAACCTTCTTGTACATTCTTATCGTGTACAAGCTAGAGATAAGCAAACGGGAGAAATAAAGAATAAATTGTTAGCATTCTCAGAGTTTTATCGTGATCCAGTGCCGAAAGATCTTACGTTTACGCTTGCAGGGTTAGATGGTGGAAAAACATATATGCTTGAAGTAGTTGCAATCGATTCGTTCGGTAATGAAAGTGCGCAGCCGTTAACGGCAGAAGTTACTACGAAAAAAGATAATATTGATCCGAATGTAAAAGTGCCAAAGGCTGATGTTTTCGATGTGAACTTTGCAGATGGTACATTTAAAGACAATTCACCATTTGCTACAAAAGGTGATGTGAAGGGCAATGTGACTATTGAATATGATAAAGCATTGAAAAAGAATGTTATGAAATTAAACGGAAAAGCAAACACATTTGGATACCTTCCATTTTCAGCAGCACAAAAAGAGAAAGTAGCAAATACGTTCACGCTAGAAACTGTATTTTCAATGAATGAAATTCGCGGACAAGGTATTTTGCAAAATACAGAGAGTGGCGGAATTGGTTTTGAATCTACAGGAAGTGGATATGTTGAATTATGGGCTCACATTGGCGGCAGTTATAAACGCGTTGGCGTTCAATTAGAAGCAAACAAAACATACCACTTAACAGGAACGTATAACGGAAGCGAAGTAGCTATTTATGTCGATGGTAAAAAAGTAAATAGCCAACCAGCTACAGGGAAAGTGTCTCATCCGAACGTACCATTTGCATTTGGAGCTGACCCTGATAGCAAAGGAAATGGTGGTATTCCGTTGAACGGACAAATTGCGCTTGCGAGATTATATAGTAAAGCGTTAAGTTCTTCAGAAGTATTAGCGGCGCACAATGAGTTTTCTAACCGCACAAAGTTAGAGCAAGTGAACGCGTTATATGAAGAGCTTGGAAAAGTGAAAGAAGTGTTAGCTGGTACGTATGAATTTGGTGATAAGCCAGGTCAATATTCAAAGGAAGCATTTCAAGAATTAGAGAAAAGCTATAATAATGCAAAGCAAGCATTTGAAAATGTAGGGAGTACGGGAGAGCAAATCGTTCAAACGTATAACGAATTAAAAACAGCTAATGTAACATTTGTACAATCTAAAGTAGTAGAACAACCGAAAACACCGAAAGAAAAATTACAAATCAATATTGAATCTGCAAAAGCAGTAGTGAAAAAAGCGCAAGATGCAAATGTAACGGACGGTTCAGTGAAAGCACTGAGTCAAAAAATTACAGTGGCCGAAGCTGTAGTGAAAGATGTAAAAGTAAAAGATGCACAGGTAGAAACGATGAATCGTACATTAGAGTATACGATTTCACTTGTTGAAAAAAGCATAAACAAATAAGAGAGAAGAAAAGAAGCTTATCATGATAGGCTTCTTTTTTGTTATACTAAAAATAGCATAGAAAAAAGGAGCGAATAATTTGGAAGAGAAAAAGCTAAAAAGAATTCTTGAATATGTATGGATCGCGGTTGTGCTCCTTGTAGGATATTATTTCTTAAAAGAAAAAAGTATATGGGTTCTATTTTTAATGACGTTTTTATTAGCAGGTTTAGGCACGTTATTTATTAACTTCTTTTTTGATAGTTTAAATGCATGGAAGAAGAAAAAGAAGGGAACGAAGTAAAGGAGGGAATATATGCAAAAGTGGAAGCTTATATATCAGGTGATTATTTTTCTATTGCTTGTAGGTATTGGCGTTTTTAAATACGCAACACCAATAGGAAATTGGGCATCGTTTACAGCTTGCATCGGCATATTTTTCATTTTACAATCGTTAACGAAAAAATATAATAGTATAGAAAGATAGCTCGCCGCTAAAACGGCGAGCTATTTTGTTATGCTTTTTTCTTTTCATCATTCGTTTTTTCGGTAGCTAAGTGACTATGCTTTCTAGAGTAGAAGAAATAGAAGCATAAGCCGACTATAAGCCAAACGGCAAAGCTAATCCATGTTGTTTTAGACAAATTGATCATTAAATATAAGCAACAAAGAATTGCGACAACTGGTAGTACAGGTACGAAAGGTGTGCGGAATCCGCGTTTTAAGTCAGGGTGTGTTTTTCGTAAAATAAGTACTGCGCAGCAAACGAATGTAAAGGCTGTTAATGTCCCGATGTTTACTAAGTTCGCTAATACATGCAGGTCTAAAAGTCCTGCTAATAAAGCGGCAACAACACCAGTAATCCACGTATTTAATAAAGGGATTTTCACTCTTTTATTTACACGTGCTAACGCTTTTGGAAGTAAACCGTCACGGCTCATCGCATACGAAACGCGAACTTGTCCATACATAACGACTAAGAGAACGGTCGTCATTCCAGTCATCGCTCCAACAGCGAGTAGTCCTGCAATTGTATCCTCGCCAACGAAATGTAAGGCAAATGCAACTGGATCAGAAACATCTAATTGTGTATAAGGAACCATACCTGTTAAAACGAAAGATACAATCATATATAAAACAGTACAAATAAGAAGGGAACCGATAATGCCAATTGGTAAATCGCGCTGTGGTTTTTTCGTTTCTTCCGCAGCAGTTGCGATTGCATCAAAGCCTAAGAAGGCGAAGAATACAGTGGTAGCTCCAGTAATAATACCGTCGTATCCGAATGGAATGAACGGCGTCCAATTTTCAGGCTTTACATATTTTGCACCTGCTACGATAAAGGCGATAATAACAGCTAGCTTGATAAGAACCATAATATTATTAATGCGTGCGCTTTCGCGTATACCAAAACTTAAAAGGCCAGTAATGATGAGTAAAATACAAACAGCTGGTAAATCGATGAGACCACCTTTTCCTACGCCAGGTGCTGAGGCGACTATGGCGGGCAGATGGACGTTAAATCCTTGTAGTAAAGATTGTAAATAACCAGACCAACCGACAGCTACTGCTGCGACTGCAAGTAAATATTCGAGCATTAAACACCATCCGACGATGAAGGCGACGACTTCACCGACTGTCATGTATGCGTAAGTATACACACTTCCTGAGACAGGAATAGAAGAAGCAAATTCAGCATAACAAAAGGCTACACAAGCACAAGTAAATGCAGCAATAAGAAATGATAGCATAATACCAGGACCAGAATGTTTCGCTGCAACAATACCTGTTAATACAAATATACCTGTCCCAATTACGGCGCCAATTCCTAAAAACGTTAAATCAAGTGCGGTTAATGTTCTCTCTAACTGCCGTGGTGATTCAGTACTAAGCGCTTTTTTTCGTAATAATGACTTCACTTTGGACTCTCCCCCCGTTTTTTCATTTCCATAACTGTGAATGTAGTATGAGCCCACTAGAAAAGAGTATGTAAGTAAATGGAGGTACAGTTATGGTGCATAGTTTTTTAAAATTGCTGGATTAATCTTAATATAATTCAGAATATTTTGTTAAATAAAATATGACAAATAAAATGCAGATGAATAGGAGAAACTACTTGCAGGAATGGACGAGGGTTATAAATTTACTTTGGATGGAGAAAACCCACTGATCAAAGTTAAAGTAGGAGAAGATGTTATGTTATTTTATTTTGAACTTGTCGTCATTTTACTTTGTACGAAATTAGCTGGTGATATTAGCGTGAGGCTTGGCCAGCCTTCTGTACTTGGTAAATTAATTATCGGTATTATTATCGGTCCAGCTGTACTTGGTATTATAAATAGTTCTGAATTAATCGATGAATTGAGTGAGATTGGTGTTTTACTACTTATGTTTATGGCTGGACTTGAAACAGATTTAGAAGAGTTAAATCGGAATTTGAAATCGTCATTTGCAGTAGCAGCTGGTGGAATTATTTTTCCTTTCATCGGTGGTTATGTAACAGGATTGCTGTTTGGATTAATACAATCTCATGCCATTTTTTTAGGATTATTACTTTGCGCAACGTCAGTTAGTATTACAGTGCAAACGCTAAGAGATTTAGGGAAAATGAATACGAGAGAAAGTACAACGATTTTAGGTGCTGCCGTATTTGATGACGTCATCGTCGTTATTTTATTAGCGTTTGTTATGAGCTTTTTAGGAACGCAAGATGTGAATATAACACTTGTTATCGTAAAGAAAATTATCTTCTTTGTTAGCATTGTTTTTATTGCATGGAAAGTTGTTCCTTGGATTATGAAAATGCTCGTGCCGCTTCGTGTAACAGAAGCGTTAATTAGCGCGGCTCTTATTATTTGCTTCTCTTTTTCTTATTACAGTGAAATGATGGGAATTGCAGGCATTATTGGAGCATTTGCAGCCGGAATTGCCATTTCTCAAACAGAGTATAAGCACGAAGTAGAACATAAAATTGAACCGATTGCGTATGCAATATTTGTACCGGTGTTCTTCGTAAGTATCGGAATGGAAATTACATTTCAAGGTATCGGAAGCCAACTTTGGTTCATTATCATCATGACGCTTATTGCGATTTTCACAAAGTTAATTGGATCCGGTTTAGGAGCAAGACTAACAGGATTCAATCTTCAATCTTCTATTAGTATCGGTGCGGGAATGGTATCGCGTGGTGAAGTAGCACTTATCATCGCAGCGAATGGACTTACGGCGAATTTATTAGCGAAAGAAAATTTCACAGCGATTGTTATTGTTGTTATATTGACAACGATTATTACCCCGCCGCTTTTGAAGAAGTATTTTGTATAGAGAGGAAGAGCTTACCTGATGTAGGTAAGCTCTTTTTTATTGGAACAAGCAATAGTCATGTGGCATGAAAGGTTTGTAATTATGGTAAAATCTATGTATGTGATATGACAAGGAGAGGGATGTGTTTGAGGATTACGAAGGAAAAGATTATAGGTGTAATTATACTTCTTTTATTGTGCATACCATTTACTGCATGGAAAGAATCAAAACTGAAAGATTTTCCGGTTTCTATTTTCTCGGAAGAAGCAGATGGTGAGTACGATCAGAAGCTGAAATATACTGCTTTTTTACCTGATGTTGCGATTTGGATGAACGGTTGGGAAAAGAAGTGGACAGAAGGGGAAAGAACTGTTTATCAAAAAGGGAATCGCATTGTAAATGTGTTTCATCCTCCTGGCGATGATGGTTTTTACCTTCTTGAAGCAAGAGAAAATAAGTGAACGCAACCGTAAGAAGTGGAGGTTAAATAGTGAAAGCTTCAACATTACTATTTAAAATTGAAAGTAATATGGATCAATTTTCACCAGCTGAAAAAAAGGTTGCCATGTACATAATGGAGAATGCAGAGATTGTTCCGAACTTAACGACGAAAGAAGTGTCAACGAATGCAGGTGCAAGTGAAGCGAGTGTTGTTCGTTTTTGTAAGTCGATTGGGATTGGGAGCTTTAAAGCATTTAAAATCGCGCTCGTTCGTGAATTAACGATTGCTGATTATAATATTAATGATTTTTCAGTGATGAATACGGAAGATGGCCCGTACGACTTGTTTAATAAAGTTACGTATGTGAATAAAGCTGCAATTGAGGCGAGCGTGACGGCTATTGATAAGAAGGAGCTTGAGAAAGCAGCGGATCGTATTGTAAATGCGGATAAAATTATATTTTACGGAGTAGGTGGATCAGCAACTCCAGCAATGGACGGGGCTTATAAATTTACAAGACTCGGATTTACTGCAATGATGCTATCTGATTTTCATATGATGTTGCCGCTTGTGACGAATTTAAAAGAAGGCGATATATTTGTGGCGATTTCAACATCTGGTCGTACGAAAGATGTACTTGAAATGGCGCAATATGCGAAGAGACAGGGTGCAACAGTTATTGCGATTACAAAGCTTGATCAATCATCACCGTTATATAAAGAGGCGGATATTCGTCTTTGTATGCCAGATGTAGAACAAGATCATCGCATTGCAAGTATTGCTTCAAGAATGACGCAATTGAACATGATAGATGCTCTATATGTGATTACCTTTAATCGCATTGGTAATAAAGTGCTAGATCAATTTATGGATACAAGAGAAGAAGCTTTGCGATTACGGAAGCTGAAATGAAAAGATGGGGAAACCCATCTTTTTTGCATACGGACGGACATAAATTCGTCATGAAAAGAAATTAAATTTCATAAAATAATAAAGTGATATTGATTTTAAATTTCTTAAAGTTATAATGAAAGTATGAAATTAAATTTCAAAGTAGGTGGGAATATGTTAGAAAATTTATCGACAGAACATCGCAATGAGAAGACGATGAATTTAGATGAGATGAGCATAAAAGAAGTTTTGCAAAGTATGAATGAAGAAGATCGAACTGTTGCATTAGCAGTTGAAAATGAAATAGAACAAATTGAAAAGGTTGTAGGGGCTGTTATTCAATCTTTCGAAGAAGAGGGCCGATTAATTTACATTGGGGCTGGTACGAGTGGCCGTTTAGGTATTTTGGACGCAGTGGAATGTCCGCCGACATTTGGCACAGACGATAAAATGGTGCAAGGATTTATAGCAGGTGGATTGAAAGCGTTTACTAAAGCGGTAGAAGGTGCAGAAGATCGCGAAGAATTAGCAGAAGAAGATTTGAAAAGTATTGGATTAAATGAGAAAGATACAGTGATTGGAATTGCAGCAAGTGGTCGAACTCCTTATGTTATTGGTGGCTTGAAGTACGCGAATAGCGTAGGAGCGAGTACAGCTAGTATCTCCTGTAATAAAAATGCTGAAATAAGTAAATATGCAAAACTAAACGTGGAAGTAGAAACAGGCGCAGAAATTTTAACAGGATCAACGCGTTTGAAAGCTGGTACAGCGCAAAAACTAGTGCTGAATATGATTTCAACAGCTTCTATGATTGGTGTTGGAAAAGTATATAAAAATTTAATGGTAGATGTTCAATCTACAAATGAAAAGTTAATAGAACGATCAAAACGAATTATTGTGGAAGCAACAGGGGTTAGTTATGAAGTAGCAGCAGAGCATTATGAAAAAGCAGAACGTAACGTGAAAGCTGCGATTGTTATGGTGTTATTGCAGTGTGAGTATGGGGAAGCACTGGAGAAACTAAAAGAAGCAAAAGGGTTTGTGAAGAAGGCACTATAAATAATAGGGAGGGGGATTCTATTATGAGGAAAGAAGAGAGAATGGCGAAAGAAATTTCAGAGCAACTTGGGGGAATAAAAAATATTCGTGGCATCGCTCATTGTATGACGAGACTACGATTAACGCTTCATGATGAAAGTAAAGTGAACATGGACCTTTTAAAAAAGGTTGAAGGGGTTATGGGCGTTATTGAAGATGAGACGCTTCAAGTTGTCGTTGGTCCGGGAACGGTAAATAAAGTAGCAGCAGAGATGGAAGGTTTAACGGGACTGCGAATTGGTGAGGTGGCAGATCATCACCTTGAAGATCTTGGGCAAGAGATGTAGTCAGAGATGAAGAAGAAAAATAATACACCGGTGAAAAACTTTTTAAGAAAAATAGGAAGTATTTTCATTCCGTTAATTCCGGGTCTTGTTGCGTCAGGTATTATAAACGGGGTTGCTAACTTTGCGAAAAACGCAGGTGCTGATCCGAATGCAACGTGGCTACAAATGTTATTACTTATTGGCGGCGGTATCTTTACATTCTTAGGCATTTTAGTCGGCTGGAATACAGCGAAAGAGTTTGGCGGGACTCCAGTTCTTGGGGCGATTGCTGGTATTTTAATTTTTAACCCGGCGATGGCGAATGTAAAATTATTCGGTGAAGCGCTCGTACCCGGACGGGGCGGATTGTTTGCCGTTATTTTTGCAGCGTGGCTTATGGTTGTAGTGGAAAGACAAGTTCGAAAAGCTGTACCAAATGCAGTTGATATTATTGTAACGCCGCTTATTACTGTGTTAGTCGTAAGTATCGTAACGATGTTAGCAATTCAGCCGGTAGCAGGTTTCTTATCTGAAGGAATTACGAGCGGAATTAATGGTATTTTAAGTATTGGCGGAGCGTTTGCTGGGGCAGTACTTGCTGGAACATTTTTACCGCTCGTTATGGTCGGATTACATCACGGTTTAACACCGATTCATATGGAGTTTATTAATCAAACGCACGTAACGCCTTTATTACCGGTACTTGCAATGGCTGGCGCTGGGCAAGTAGGAGCAGCGATTGCTATTTTTGTAAAAACAAAAAACAAACGACTGCGTAACGTAATTAAAGGGGCATTACCAGTTGGATTTTTAGGAATTGGTGAATCGTTATTATATGGGGTTACATTACCACTGGGAAAACCGTTTCTTACAGCTTGTTTAGGAGCAGCAGTTGGCGGTGCGTTCCAAGCAGTTATGAAAACAGCTGCACTCGGAATTGGTGTATCAGGATTATCATTAATTCCGTTAATTGCTGATAATAAATATTTATTATATTTCCTTGGATTAGTAGTGGCATATACGTTCGGATTCATCTTTACGTACTTCTTCGGATTTAAAGAAGAAATGGCAGAAAACATATAGAGAAAGGGATTCCTTTCTCTTTTTCTATTTATAGAAAGGGAGATTCATATGATTGGAGTTTCAATTTACCTTGCAAAAGAACGAGTAAAGAAGCAAGAAGAGTGGCTAAAAGTAGCGAAGGAAAACGGGTTTTCATCTATTTTTACATCATTGCACATTCCTGAAGATGACCCTGGTACGTATAAAGAGCTAATTCAAATGCTTGGGAAACAAGCTCTTGAAAATAACATGGAATTAATGGTCGATGTTTCTCCAAAATCGTTACACCATTTAGGGATGACGTATGAAAATGTGGAGGATCTACTGGACTGGGGCATTACAGGCTTAAGAATGGACTACGGCATTGCGCCAAAAGAAATCGCACGCGTATCTCACAAGATGAAAGTAGCTTTAAATGCGAGCACGATTACAGATTCATTTTGGAAAGAGTTAATTACTGAAAAGATACGGGTCGAGAATGTAGAAGCGTGGCATAATTTTTACCCGCGTCCAGAAACAGGACTAGCAAAGTCCTTTTTACAAAAACAAAACCAATACTTGCATGAGTGCGGAATAAAAACGATGGCATTTATTCCAGGGGATGGGGAGAAACGGGGCCCGTTATATGAAGGCTTACCAACGTTAGAAAAGCACCGCAATATGCGCCCGCTTGAAGCGTATTTAGAACTTGTACAAGATTGTGGTGTCGATAAAGTGTTAATCGGGGATATAAGCGGAAGTGTAGAAAGTGTACAAGAGATAGCGAGTGCGAGTAGAGGGATTATTCCGCTGCGGTACAAATCGTTTATAACTGATAAAGAAGTATTAAAAATAGTGGAACGAGTGCATACAAATAGGCTGGATCCAGCCCGTGATGTCATTCGCTCAGTAGAATCGCGAGAAGAACATAAAGTGATTTTACAGCCGATGCATACAATTACAAGAAAGAAAGGCAGCATTACAATTGATAATGAATTGTACGGTAGATATGCAGGAGAGATGCAAGTTGCTATACATGATTAGCATGCAGATGAGAAAGTGAACGTTGTTGGCATGGTTGTAGAAGAGGATATTTCTTTATTGCCGTATGTTGGCGCTGGAAAAATGTTTCAAATTTCTTGTGTAATAGAGTAAAAGCCTGAATTAGCGCTATTTTGTAAGAAAACATTATCCGTAAAAGGGATAATGTTTTTTGTTTTCTTTAAAAAAGTATTTGACGAATGAAATGAAATACCGTATTGTTTTGACTTGTAAATAAAAGTTCACCATAACAAAACAAAAAGGAGAGTTCAAAATGAATCAATACATTGGTAACTTAATTATTCGTATCGTGTTAGGAGTAACGTTCTTTGCACATGGTTTAGCGAAGTTTCAATCAGGTATCGATAACGTAGCAGGCTGGTTTACAAGCATTGGCTTACCAGGTGGTCTTGCATATGGCGTAGCAACAGTTGAATTAGTTGGTGGTATATTATTAATTATCGGTTTAGGCGTAAGATATGTAGGATTGTTATTCGCTCTTATTTTAGCTGGAGCTATCGTAAAGGTAAATGGAGCAGCAGGTTTATTAGGAGATGGAAAGAATCCAGGATATGAATTAGACCTTGCATTATTATCAATGGGTGCGTATTTATTCGTTGTAAAAGCAGAAGGATATGTAGATCGTTTTTTAAAAGAGAAAGTAATGAAAACGAAGTAGATTTTATTTATAAATTGTTGACTTGAATCATTATTGTAACTATAATAATTACAACTAATAGATTAAGAATAAAATAATTTAAATATTTTTTTGCACAAGTTGTAACTAACTTCATTACAACTTGTGCAAAAAATAAAACGGGAGGAAGTAACATGTCTAAATCAAATTTAGAAATAATTCGAAGTACATATGAAGGATCAGCTTCTTCGAATGCAAAACATTTAGCGGAAGCCCTCTCTGAAAAAGTAGAATGGACAGAGGCAGAAGGATTCCCATACGGGGGAACTTATATAGGTGTAGAAGCAATAATGGAAAATGTATTTAGCCGATTAGGATCAGAATGGGATGATTATAAAGCAAGTGTAAATACATATCATGAAGTAAGCGGAAAAGATGTAATTATTGCTGAAGGTATGTATTCAGGAGTTTATAAAGAAACGGGAAAATCATTTGAAGCAGAATTTGTTCATATATGGCAACTTGAGGACGGAAAAATTGTGAAGTTTAAGCAATATGTAGATAGTCATCTTGTTAGAGAAGCGATGAAGAGTTAATGCTTTTTAAATGGGGCGTAGGTATATGCATTACAATTATAATAATTTTCTCGTCTATAGTTGGCGGAAAGAAATTGCTTGCATATGTGGAAAAAGAAAATAAAAATATTCAAACCCAGCAAGTGGCAAACGAAAAAGAGAAGAAAGTTGCAGAAGAATCTCCGCAAGTTAGTGAAGGTGAAATTATTTCTACTATGCACAAAATGGTACACCAAAAGGTAAAATCCTCTGAAAAATGGGGATTTGTAGAAATGACAAACAAGGAAATTTCTAATGTGAAAAGAGATATTGAAAATAGCACAGATTTTCAATATAAAATGAAGTTATTTTCTATTATAAATAGATGGGAAAAAGGAGATTTTTCTCAAACTGTTGAGGAGCATAACTTTTTATGGAGCCTTCAAGGTGGAGATACTGGCAAGGCGACGGAACGTTTATCGCCAGAAGAGGAAAAGCAGTATATAAAAGAAATGAAGAGAAAATAAAAACATCGCCAACCCAGATGACGATGTTTTTTCATTAAGAATGTTTTCGCATTAAAGGTCTAACAGGCTGAACGGCAACTGTTTTGAAATGAGAAAATAAATAACATCCTGTCACAACGATCATTGTCCCTAAAATTTGAATCCACGTTAATTCTTCTCCGAGGAAAAGGAATGCTAAAATAGCTGTGAAAATGGGATTGAAGTTTAGAAAAATGCCGGATGTAGTTGCTCCTAATTTTTGTACGCCAACATTCCAAAATACCATACAAAGAACTGTGGAAATGAGTCCAGTATATAAAAGTGATGTTATAAAAGAAGTGTTGATATTTGTAACAGTGAAGCTTCCTATGTTAAATGGCAGTAATAAAATAACGCCGAAAATACCAGAGTAAAGCGTCGCCATAAGCGGTGTCGTTGTTTTTGTTGCCCATTTACTACAAACAGAATACATTCCCCAAATGCAAACAGCGGCAATCATCCATAAGTCACCACTATTAAAATGTAGTGAAAATAAAAGTGCAAAGTTACCTTTTAATAGGACAAGAATAACTCCAAAGAATGAAAGAATCATGGATAGAATTTGAAGTGTATTTACTTTTTCTTTTAGAAATAAGACAGAAAATAGTGCAATAGAAATCGCGTTTAATGTAGAAATAAGCCCTACATTTGTTGCGGATGTTTTTTCTAATGCTAAAAATTGAAAGATGTTAAAAAGAGCAACCCCTGAAATTCCCATCAATATTAACGGAAGTATTGCCGCGCGTGGTGGAATGATTTTCTTTTCTTTAAACCATACCATTGGTAATAAACAAACAATCGCAATCATCCATCTTAAACTTGTAAGTGTCATTGGAGATGCGTGATCAACAAGTGATTTTCCAACGACAAAGTTTCCTCCCCATAATAAGCTCGTTAGTAATAGTAAAAAGACATAAAAATAAGGCATATTAAAATCCCCTTTGTTGTAATCAATGTGAATTGTAAATAATTTTAGCATTTTTCTTTATTGTGTAATATATTCTTTTGTATAATGGATAAAAATCGATAAAATGTTTTGCTATGAATGATATTTAAAGAAGGATGTTCAGTTTTATATAAGTTATAAGGTGTTTTTTCGAATAATCATCGGTAAGAAAAAAGGGGGAATTATAATGGAGTCGTCTGTTATTAAAGTGTTGGATGATCTAGATGTACAAATTTTAGATATATTGCAGAAGGAGTCACAAGTATGTAATGCAGAGCTTGCACGACGTGTTAATTTATCACCAGCTGCAATGCATGCAAGAATAAAAAGATTAGATGGAGAAGGATTCATTGATAAGCAAGTAGCCATTTTAAACCAAGAAAAGCTTGGTTTTGATTTGTTATGCTTCATTTTTATGAGTACGAATATTCATCAATCGGATAAACTTGAAGTGTTGGAAAAAGAATTAGAAGCGATGCCGGAAGTGTTAGAATGTCACTGCTTAACAGGAGAGTATGATTATTTATTAAAGGTTGCAAATCGTGATCGTAAAGAATTAGAGCAGTTTATTAGAAAGCTAAATAAGCTTGGTATTACAAAGATACAGACGAGTTTAGCACTTCGAGAAATTAAATATTCGAACGTATTACCGATACGAAATGAGGAACCGAGCATCGATTAGATTGCTTGGTTTTTGTTTGTATAAAGTGATTGACGAGAAGAAAAGAGAGATGTATTATTATATAAAATTATGTATTAAAATTCATTTTGAGTTATAAATATTAATATCGGGGGCAAGGGGATAGCATATGAAAATCTGTAATGCAGTTACGAGTGATGTGAAAGACATTTATAGTCTCATTGAAGTTTATGCAAAAGAGGGAGTGGTTTTACCGCGTTCTCTTTTGTCTCTCTATCAATATTTACAATGTTTGTATGTTGTGAAAGAAGAGGGGGAAATCGTCGGAGTTGCTGGTTTACATGTATTAGGGGAGGACCTTGCAGAAGTACGATCGTTAGTCGTTTCGCATACATATGCAGGGAAAGGTATCGGACGTATGTTAGTAAACCATGTAATAAATGAGGCGGCGAAAATAAAAGTGAGTAGAGTTATTTCTTTAACATATGAAACGGAATTTTTTCAAAAGTGCGGGTTTGTTTTTGTGAATAGAGAGACGTTACCAGAGAAGGTATGGATTGATTGTAGACATTGTCCAAAGGTAGATTATTGTGATGAGGTGGCGATGATTCGGTATGTTGGGTGAAGTTTTCAGGGAGAAAAAGGCCCATTCTTATTTATGTAATAGTGGGCATCTATATTTTAGTCAAAAATGAAATGTTGTTAAGAACTTTAATTAGTTTTGCATACTGCAAAATTCAAATACATGATATATATAAACAAAGAAGAGCCTGATATGGCTCTCAGGCTCTTCCCTCAATAGCAAAGAGTAAGTCTTTTAATTACTCTTCTCCTACATAATACACAATATGTATTTGGATGTGTAGAACAAGAAATTCCAATATAATTATTCGAATATAGTGTTTAAAAATAAAAACTATATATTTTAAATAAGGAATTAAATTACAAATGTTGATTTAATACATAATAGAAACTCGTTTATATAAAATGCTGGTTAATAAAGTGATATTGCGATAATGAAATGTGAAATATTGCATATCGAATTGTAGAACAAAAAAGTGAAATGACAATTGAGTGAAAATGCTATTTTGTAGAAAAGGATGTGTAGTTTGAAATCTGAAGAAGCTAAACATCTCATTATTGATTTAGAGCGAAGAAAATCAGATTTAAAAAGAATTCAAAATGGCTTTTCGGGAATTTATAGAGAGGAATATCGTGACAGTATTGCATAAGTAAATATTTATTTTGAATCAAGTGAATATGCGATTGAATGAGATTATGAAAGATGAAAATAAAAAGAGCAGCTAGCACAAGCTCACTGCTCCATTCAAGGGATCTCTCCAAGGGGGAGTGGAGAAAATATTATGTTACTAGCAGTATTGACAGATTATTAGGAAATATACAAATCGGATGAAAGAAATTTTAAATAAACTTTCGGCATTGACAGTTTTTAAAATATTCATGTACAATATATATGAATGACATTCAGTCATTTCTTCTTTGGAAGGATGTAGTTAGTTTGAAAACGGAATAAATATAAATGGTAAATGAGGATGATAGTTGTTTTTATATAGTATTGATGAAAGAGTATATTTTTTTAAAATAAAAATGACTGATAGTCAGTCATAAGAGGTGAGAGGTATGAAGAATAGAGCTTGGTTATATGTCATATTAACATGTATCTTTGAAATTTTTTGGGTATTTGGTTTTAATACGGCCGATACTTGGTGGCATTGGATTATTATTTTAGGCGTTATCGCTGTTGATTTTCACTTTCTTTCTAAAGCGTGTGAGCATCTTGCAACAGGGACTGTATATGCTGTTTTTGCCGGAGCTGGTACGGTAGGTACTTTCTTAATGGATGTATTCCTTTTCGGCGGGAGTTTCAGTGTAGGAAAATTATTCTTTATCGTGATGGTTGTAGCTGGCGTTATCGGTTTAAAGCTAGCTGATAATAAAGAAGATACTATGGAAGGAGCTGCTTAAAGATGGGTTGGTTTTTCGTATTTTGTGCTGCAATTAGTGAAATAGTCGGTGTAATCGGTCTTAAAATGTATAGTAAAGATAAAACATTAGCAAATGGGGCTCTTTATATAGGTGGGTTTGCTACATCCTTTGCATTCTTGTATACATCTTTCTTATTTTTACAAGTAAGTGTCGCGTATGCGGTTTGGATTGGTATTGGAACAGCAGGTGCCGTTTTATTAAACATGTTCTTGTTTGGTGAGTCGAAAAGTAAAGCACGTATCATTAGTGTGGCTCTTATTGTATGCGGCGTGACAGGGTTAAAGGCTCTTTCTTAAAGGTATTTGGCATTTTTATCTCCTAATTTTTTGTTAGGAGATTTTATTATGAAAAAAATGATTTCCTCGCAAAGTTCACTATCATTGACAGTACAATCGATTATCTTATAAAATGAGTGACAGTCATTCAATACGCGTGTGAAAGGGTTTAGATGATGAATAAAAAAGAGAAAATTGTCTATGCAGCGATTGAAGTGTTTCAGGAAAAGGGCGTTGAAAAAACGAAGATTTCTGATATCGTGAAATTAGCTGGCATTGCACAAGGAACTTTCTATTTATATTTTCCTTCTAAGTTATCTGTTATGCCTGCAATAGCAGAAGTGATGGTTGAAAAGATGATACTTGCAGTAAAAGAAAAAGTGCAAAACGATGCGCCTTTCTCAAGTAAAGTAACGCAAGTAATAGATGCGGTGTTTCACTTCATAGAGGAATATCGTGAAATACAAGCTTTAATGTATACGGGTCTTGCATCTACAGAACATATAAAAGAATGGGAAGCTGTGTATGAGCCTCTTTATATGTGGCTAAGTGAATTTTTAGGTGAGGCGAAAGAAGCGGGTGAAATTCGTGATTCGGTTCACGCAGAGCGAACGGCGAAGTTATTTATCGCTCTAGTTGAATCAGCAGCGGAGCAAGTGTATTTATATGATCATAAAGATGATGAGCAAGTCGAGTTACAAAAGGCAGAAGTACTAGATTTTTTAACACATGCATTACATATAAAGAAATAGTGAGATGAACCTGTCTGAAAAGGTAGGTTCATTTTTGAGGAAAACTGAATGATAGTCATTCACCTAATGCGTATGTATGTGTGGAAGGATACAGTGAAATTCTAACGAGTAGGGGCATTTCTACTCATGATTAGCCCACAAATAGCAGGATAAAGAAAAAGCTTCTTGGGTATTATTTTTTTGAGGGGAGCTTACGGGAAGAGGTGTTAAAAGTGAAGAAACCGATAAAAGAACAAAAGATGGTACTGGTCATTCTTTTGAGTAATATATTTATCGCTTTTTTAGGGATTGGATTAATCATTCCGGTTATGCCGTCCTTTATGAATGATATGGGTTTAACAGGTAAGACGATGGGATATCTCGTTGCAGTGTTTGCAATGGCTCAGCTTATTGCTTCACCTATTACAGGCCGGTGGGTCGACCTTTATGGTAGGAAGAAAATGATAATCATTGGATTATTTATTTTTGGTGTTTCAGAGCTTCTGTTTGGATTAGGAACAGATGTATGGATGCTCTATGCAGCGAGGGTGTTAGGCGGAATTAGTGCTGCGTTTATTATGCCTGGTGTTACGGCATATGTTGCGGATATTACATCTATACAGGAACGTCCAAAGGCGATGGGATATTTATCTGCTGCTATTAGTACCGGCTTTATTATAGGACCTGGAATCGGCGGATTTATTGCAGAATACGGTATACGTGTGCCGTTTTTCGTTGCAGCAGCAATTGCTTTTATAGCATGTGTCATTTCGATCTTTATTTTAAAAGAACCGTTAACGAAAGAAGAGCTTGCAGAGATTTCTTCTAATACGAAAGAATCAAGCTTTATTGGTGATTTAAAGAAATCATTACATCCAATGTATGCAATTGCATTTATCATCGTATTTGTACTTGCGTTCGGTTTATCGGCGTATGAAACGGTGTTCAGTCTGTTTTCTGATCATAAGTTTGGATTCACACCGAAAGATATCGCGGCAATTATTACAATTAGTTCAATCTTTGGGGTAGTTGTGCAAGTATTTATGTTTGGAAAATTAGTTGATATGTTCGGTGAAAAAGTGTTAATTCAAATCTGTTTAATTGTAGGTGCAGTATTAGCGTTCATTTCAACTGTAGTCTTTAATTATTGGATTGTACTTCTCGTTACGTGCTTCATTTTCCTTGCATTTGATTTACTTCGTCCAGCTTTAACGACGTTTTTATCAAAAGCAGCTGGAAAAGAGCAAGGATTCGTTGCTGGTATGAACTCGACTTATACGAGTTTAGGAAATATAGCAGGACCAGCGATGGGCGGAATATTATTTGATATGAATATTCATTATCCATATGCATTTTCAGGAGTTGTCTTAATAGTGGGTCTCGCTATTACATTTATGTGGAGAGAGAAACAGTTAGCTGAAAGTTTTGCGAAGTAATCAAACCCCTTACAACGGTAAGGGGTTTTTGTTTTATAAACTTAATCCAAACCGTTTTAATTCAATAAATATCCCCTCTAATTGCTTTCCTTTATCCGTTAATGTGTACTCTACACGAGGCGGAACTTCTGGATATACTTTTCTCGTTATAATGCCTTGAGACTCTAATTCTTTTAGTCGAAGCGATAATGTTTTCGGGCTAATCCCGTCCATTGATTTTTGTAAATCACTAAAGCGTAATGTTCCTTCGATAAGAAGGTCGCGAATGATTAAAAACGTCCATTTCGTACGAATTACATCAAGCGTTTTAGCGATAGGACAAGGTATGCCAGGTAAACCTTTCGTTAATTCAACTGGATCTATATTGTTCATGGAACTAGCCTCCATAAAATTTTTTGAATGAATTTGCTTTATAGTATCACAAAACTATACTTTTGGTAACTATATGAAAAAATATCACTACTTCCATAAAGGAAGTTAGTGTATATACAATAGCAATACGAAATATAAAGTTTTTTATGAGGGGGAGGTGATTTTCATGGGGGTAAAAAAGTTGTTTGGATTTCTTAGTTTGTTTGTTATTTGTATTGTGCTTGTAGCATGTGGCGTGGAGGGAAAAACTGAAGTACAGTTATTAAAAGAAATGCCAAAGGCAAAAAAAATGACAATCGATCCTTCACTAAGTAAAATGGAAGCGACCGAAATGGTTCATGCAGCGCAGCGTTTTTATGCATTTTGGGATACAGGTAAAGAGGAGCTTCTTTCGCAGACGGTTACTGAAAATTTCTTCGATAATACGTTGCCAAAAGGGCGACCACAAGGTGTTGAAGGGTTAAAGTTTGCAGCACAAAATTTTCGTAAAGTCGTTCCTAATATACATTGCGAGATTGAAGATTTATTAGTCGTCGGTGATAAAGTAACAGCTCGTCTTTCTTTTACAGGAACGCATAACGGTAAAAATATTAGCTTTTCTGCAATAGATATTTTGCATGTGAAAGACGGAAAGATTACGGAAGACTGGCATTTAGAAGATAATCTTACGTTGAAACAGCAACTTGGGTTAATAAGCGAGGAATAGAGTAGGGGAGAGGAAAACGATGAAAAATATATTTATTATAAATGGACATGAAAAATACGGTACAAAGGAAGGACGATTAAATAAAACGTTAGTGGATCATATGGTGACGGTATTAAGCGAGAGTCATCAAGTGAAAACAACAACGATTCAAGATGGATATAATATAAAAGAAGAACAAGATAAATTTTTATGGGCTGATGTTGTGATTTATCAAACACCGATTTATTGGTTTAGTGTTCCAGGATTATTTAAAACGTATATGGATGAAGTATATGAATACGGTTTGTTCTTTAAAGGTGCAGATGAATACGGAACAGGTGGTTTATTAACAGAGAAAGAGTATATGTTCTCTACAACTTGGAATGCACCTGAAAATTCATTTGGAGATAAGACGAAGTTCTTTGAAGGGGAAAGTCTAGAATCAACGCTTAGTCATTTACACCGCGTACAGAAGTTTCTTGGGATGAGTCCGTTAAAGAGTTTTGCTTGTTATGATGTGGTGAAGAATCCGGATATTGAACAATATTTATTGAACTTGAAAGATCACTTAGATGAAGTAATTAAATAATAGTTTATATTTGTATGTGAAGAAGGTACTACTAAGGATGTAGTACCTTCTCCTTTTATAAAAACTTGCATGTTAATACGTGGATGGCTGTATCCATAACTTCGCAAAATTTGCCCAACCGAATGAATCAATTGTTACGTTTTTCAAAGAAGAAGGGTATGTCTTTCTTTTTAAAACGTGATAGTTAAATAAAATGATGTGTTCTGTTTGTAAAAATTCTTCGATCTCATACATGAGCTCGTAGCGCTTTTCTTTATTTTCTTCTAATAAAAATGTATCAAGTAAACAGTTAATTTGTTTTTCGTAGTGCAGGTCCATGAACCGGTTTACGAAGCAACTTTTATTTTTAAATACATTTAAGAATGCAAGTTCATGATTGGCAGCAAACACTTCTCCCATGAAAATAATATCGGCATGTTGATCGATAGAACGATTCATATAATCTGAAACGAGAAATGGGTGAAGCTCTACTTGTATACCTAAATTTTCACATCGTTCTTTTAGGAAATGTGCGTCATTTGCACTATCTTTAAATGCGAAGAAGTAAATATGTATCGTCTCTCCATTATAAGTGCTCTTTTTTAAATACTCTTTCGCTTTTTCTAAAGAGTAAGACCTTTTAGAAGCTTGGCGGCTTCTTTCAGGGAAAAAGCTTGATGCAGCAATTGTTCGTCTTCCTTCTATGCTACGAAGTATCGTTTCAACGTCATATAGTTCTCTCCAAGCCTTTCGAAAGTAAATGTCGTGATGAGGACCAGGTTTTGTAAAGTTGAAGCCAGCATAAATACAACCTATTTCTTCTATTTGTATATCATGCCTTTCATTTTCTTCTTCATTTGGTAGTTCATAATCAGCATCGATTTGTACATGATCAGGAATACTCCAAAATTCAATACGATCTAATAACGCGCGCTCTTTAAAATAATGAGTGAACGCTTCGAGTACGATATTATCTTCAGAGTAATGAGCAAGTTTGAAAGGTCCAGTACCTATATAATGATGATTTTGAATAACTGCATCATGTGGCAAAATTGCTAGTTGTATGGAACTTACATAGTGTAAGAAAAATAAATTTGGTTTTGCTAAATGAAATCGAATTTGCAGTGGTGATGGTGTTTCAATTTGAACAATTTCTTCTGTTAGCCATTCGAAAGGGGAATGAACTTCTTTTAGTCTTTCAAATGAAAATCGTACATCTTTAGAAGTTAAAACTGTTTCGTTATGAAAATATACATCCTTTCGTAAATAAAAAGTCCACGTCAGCCCGTCTTCACTTAATTCCCACGTATGCGCAATGTGTGGTTCCATTTTTTCCGTAACATCGTTATAAACGACTAACGTATCAAAAATTTGATTCGTAAGATGGCTCTCTGTAGTTACAGCCACAAAAGCCGGATCTAAGGGGAATATCTTTCTCGATATAGGAATTTTTAATATGTCGTACATATCATTTGAAGGTTCGTATCCAAAATGATGATGTAGTTTATTTTCTATCTTTTTTTGAAGTGCAAGGGGTAGGGGTTCTTTTAAAAGAAGAAAGATATCTTTTAATTTTTCTTGCGCTAACAGTTCATCTGTATAGGACTCAATCGCTTCTACGAAATTATGTATAAATAGAATTTCTGTTTTATTCCCGCGGCCACGCCCTGGAGTCCAGCTAATTAATTGTTCCTCGCTCATTTTCTTTAATAAAATCTTTACGTTTTTCGTACTGCAATATAAAACATCCGCTAATTCTTGTAAGCTATTTCGCATATGTTGTTGATCTTGTGCATGTAGTCTTAGTCTAATGTAATAGTCCATAATTTTCATATATACACTTCCTTCTATCATAAAAGGGGAAACTCTTTAGAATATTCTAACCTTTTTCTTCCTTTTTTTCAAAGTAAAATAAGTAAGCATAAGGAGGGGGAAACAATGGGATTTTGGAGTATGCATCGAAATATAAAAATTAGAATTATAACTTCGTTTTTAACACGTACTGTATCCACGATGATTTTTCCATTTATGGCGATTTATTTTTCAATAAAGTTAGGTAGTGCGATTGCTGGTGCGTTACTACTTATTAATGTAATAGCTTCGTTAGTAATTGGTTTATACGGTGGATATGTTGGAGATCGGCTTGGGCGTAAAAAAGTGATGATTATCGGTCAAAGTATACAAGTCATTTCCATTGCTTGTATGGGAGTTGCGAATTCGGATTATGTAGATTCACCTTGGTTAACATTTATCTTTATGCTAGTGAATAGTTTAGGATCTGGACTTATGAATCCTGCGACAGAGGCGATGTTAATTGATGTGAGTACACCTGAGAATCGAAAAGTGATGTACAGCATTAACTACTGGGCAATTAATTTATCCATTGCGATTGGAGCGATATTTGGCGGATTACTATTTGAGAACTGTAGATTGCAATTGTTTATCGGATTAACAGTGATTGCCGTTATTACTTTATATGTGATGGCTGTATATATGGAAGAGGTGTATGTAGCTAGAAAAATAGTAGAGAAGAAAAATGTATTAAAAGATATGGCGGATAGTTATAAAGTCGTAATGAAAGATAGAGCGTTTTTAATTTTTTGTGCAGCAAGTATATGTACGTTATCTTTAGAGTTTCAGGTTAATAATTATTTAGGAGTACGTTTGCAGCAAGAATTTGAAACGGTGCACTTTTTATTCGGGAATGGTGTTACGTTTGATTTAACAGGTATTCGCATGCTGAGCTGGATATCAGCGGAGAATACAATTTTAGTTGTGTTATGTTCAGCACTTCTTATTAAAATGCTGAAAAGCTTCAACGATTTGAAAATCTTATATGTAGGTTTATTCATTTATACAATTGGATTTACAATACTTGGAGCGAGCAATAGTTTATGGATTTTATTAATTGCAGGGCTTTTCCAAACGGTAGGCGAGATGATGTATGTGCCAGTGCGTCAATCTATTATGGCAGATATGGTGCCAAATGAGGCGAGAGGTTCATATATGGCGATTAACGGAATGGTCTTTCAAGTAGCAAAAATGAACGGGGCATTGGGTGTTATGCTAGGTTCATTTATCGCATCTTGGGGGATGAGTGCTCTGTACTTTATCGTTGGTATGAGCAGTATTTTATTATTTATGAAGGCGATTGGGAGAGAGAAGTATGAGGGGGAGGTTTCTCAGATTGGATAAAACGATATGAAAAGCGATGCTAGAAATCGCTTTTCATATGGCTTTTAAAACGGATCAACTTCAGCTAAATTTGGAGTAGTGCTCGGTTGTAGTAAAAGATTTTTTAACGTTCCTACTTCAGAAAGAGTGACTAATATGTAGCCACTAATTAGTACAATAAGCCCGATGACGCGTAACGTTTGTAAGCTCACTTCATTATTATTCATTTCCGTTGGATTTGGGGGCGTTGAAGGTGGATTGTTATTCATAAATAAGGCTCCCATCTTTTGTATTTATATATGTGTAAAATCATTATTTAACTTATGGATAGGAATCGTATAGTCATTTTCACTATATGAGAACTGCTTATGAAAAGTGATTAGAAGTTCTGGGGAGAGAAAAGAGGGTGTATGAAAAGATCATTAAAAATAAGGTTCTTTTTTGTTTTTCATACAAATAAAAAGATTAATCAAAGTAGCTAAATAACTACTTTGATTAATCTTTAATAACTATCCCAATATACGCAACGATTCTTCAATAAACGCCGGGATGTCCTCAGGTTGTCTACTTGTTACTAGCTGATTTTGGCATATGACTACTTCTTTATTGTGAAAGTTTCCGCCGGCGTTCTTTAAATCGACTTCAATAGATTTATATCCAGTGACATCACGTCCTTCAAGTGTTTGTGCAGTGATGAGTAGCTGAGGTCCGTGACAAATAGCGAAAACCGGTTTTTCCGCATCCATAAATGCTTTACTAAAGTGAACGAAACGCTCATCCGCACGAAGTATATCTGGAGAAAATCCACCCGGTATGAAGAGTGCGTCAAAGTTTTCTGGAGAAACGTCATCGATACCTTTATCAATTACAATTTCACTTTTTCCTTGTTTACCGTGTACCGTTTTACCTTTTTCTGTTTCAATAGTTGTTAATTCATATCCCTTTTGTTTAAAAGCTGCTGCTGGCTCTGTGTATTCTGTGTCCTCGAAATAATCCGTTATTAAAATAGCAATTTTTTTACTCATTTTAATCCGCTCCTTATATTATATTATATTATATTATCGGTTCCAGAATCGTCCTTGGGCAATGCCTTCTATAAATGACTCAATTGAAGTGTTTGTTAAGTTGTAAATTCCTGCTCCATCTAATTTGATTTTACTATTGTCTAAAGCATGAGGATCGCTAAGGACATAGGCTATCGGTTTAAAGTGTTTAAAAGTAGTTTCTGCAAATTCTAAAACAGGGGGTTGAATGACAGATTCGCTACTAAACACTAATACCGCATCAAAAAGTGCAGAGTCTGCTGTTGTATAAGTATCCGTTACTTTAATGGAATCATTGAACTGATGAATTTTATTATCTATGATGCTATAGTTCATTCGGTGTTGTACAAAAGCTTGAATCCATTCGGACAGAAGGGAGACACTTGGGTCACCATTCAATAGAATTGCCACATTTTTTGAATCAGCTTTAAAAATAGTGTTGGACATACTTAGTGCAGGTGATTTTGAATCTGAATTTACTTCGTGATTTTCTTTAGGCAAAGGGGCTCCAATCATGTTAGCGACTTCCTTTGCTAATTGACGATCAACGTGGTTTAAAAGAGCAATTACATTTGCCTTCACCATGTCTGATTTGCACTTCCCAACTTCAAAGCAAAATGCATCTTTTATGTGCTGCTTTTCAATAGGGCTCATACTATTGTAGAAAAGTTTAGCTTGCGAATAAAAGTTAAGAAAGCTTTTACTGCGCCCCCTAATTTTATGTCCATCAATCTTTTCTTGATAATGCTCATATCCGCCCTGTTCAGCTTGCACGGTTGCTGGTTGATTATTATTTAAGCCATTAGGATGATAGCTTGTTTGACCGCGATGAATCTGCATTTGATGCATGCCATCACGTTGATTATTATGAAAAGGACATACGGGCTGGTTAATAGGAATTTGGTGAAAATTAGGGCCTCCTAAACGAGATAATTGTGTATCTGTATAGGAGAACAATCTTCCTTGTAGAAGAGGATCATTTGAAAAATCAATACCTGGTACGACATGGCCAGGGTGGAAAGCTACCTGCTCCGTTTCTGCAAAGAAGTTATCGACATTTTTGTTCAATGTCATTTTACCAACTAGTTTTACAGGAACTTCTTCTTCTGGCCATAATTTCGTTGGATCTAAAATATCAAAATCAAATGCATGTTCATCTTCTTCTGGAATTAGCTGCAATCCAAGCTCCCATTCCGGATAATCCCCTTTTTCAATTGCTTCATATAAATCTTGACGATGGAAATCAGGGTTTTTCCCAGCAATCCTTTGAGCTTCATCCCACACTAATGAATGAATCCCGAGGGTAGGTTTCCAGTGAAATTTTACGAAGTGGGCTTTTCCTTCTTTATTAATAAGTCGAAATGTATGAACCCCAAAACCTTCCATCATTCGTAAACTACGCGGAATAGCACGGTCGCTCATCTGCCACATAACCATATGAGTAGACTCGGGATTATGTGCAACAAAATCCCAAAATGTATCATGAGCGCTAGCTCCCTGAGGAATATCATTATGTGGTTCTGGTTTAACTGCATGGACAAAATCAGGGAATTTAATAGCATCTTGGATAAAGAATACTGGCATATTATTACCTACTAAATCATAGTTCCCTTCATCTGTATAAAATTTTGTGGCAAATCCGCGCACATCTCTTACTGTGTCATTGGATCCTTTAGAGCCTTGAACGGTTGAGAACCGTACAAATACAGGTGTTTTTTTTGAAGGGTTAGTAAGAAAATCTGCTTTCGTATATGCTTCTAACGATTCATAAAGCTGAAAATAACCATGAGCGCCAACTCCGCGTGCATGAACAATTCTTTCGGGAATTCGCTCGTGATCAAAATGGGTCATTTTCTCGCGAAAGTGGAAATCCTCCATTAAGGTTGGGCCTCTTAAGCCCATCTTTAAAGAAAATTCATCTTCGGCTATTTTTACTCCTTGGTTTGTTGTTAAAGCATGTTTGCGTTGATTATCCGTAACGTGGTGTTCCAATTGTTCCGTTTTTTTATTCATAATATAGGCCCCTCCTTTACGCTGTTAATTAATAGATACCCTTTTTGTTAGGATGTAAACATGTATTATCGTTTTTGTATGTAAAAATCATAAAACGTTGGTTGTACCAGTGATTCTTGTTTGAGGAAGGAAAATAAAAAAGCCAAGGAGAAAATTTATTCGCTCCTTGGCTTTTAAGATATTTCTTTTCGTTAAAATGCGGAAATTCGTTGCTTCGTTTTTGGTACAATAATAAATTTGATCCAAAGTACCCCGATAATCATAATGATAAGGCTATGTAAAAATTGTACAGTAGCAATGAGTATAACACTCGAAAATATAATGAGTTGAATGCTTAGTAATATAAAGATTAAGCGAAGAAATTGATTCATTCGTTTTTCAGTATCAATCGGATACAATGCTACAATAATATTTCCCGAAAAATATTTCCATAGGGAACGGAGCTGCATAGAAATCATATATAGGACGATATATGCGATAGCGCCTTTTACGTATATGTTTGGTATAAAATATAAGGCGAAGGCACCGATCAACCCTAAGCGAATATATATACCGAAATAATCATTCCCGCGTAAAAATGCTAGTGTATGTAAATAGAAGAAAGTTGCTCGTTTTTTATGTAATAAAGGTTCAATCCAAGTTGTAAGCCATTTTCTTTTATTTACTTGCTTATTTAGTTGCGGGACATCGGTGAAAATGCTAGCAAATTGATAAAAACGAACGTTCATTTTTTCTTCTTGCTCGATTATGTAATCCCACGGTATTCGTTTTGTAGGCTGTTTTTTCGTATATAGAAGCAGGAAAGCAAGTAGTAAAAGTAATCCGCCCAATATGAGAACATTTGCCGCATAAAACAGCATATAAATGACTAGGGCGTTACAAGCAATACGAATAATCAGCCATATATTTTTTTCGTGACGATCACGCCACATCCAATGTATGTATATGTTCCAAGCTTTCGTAACCATTAAAATGATAAAGATTGTACATAAGAAAGGTATCGTTACTTGTAATGATTGCAGTGCAAGCGGAACGAGAATAAGGAACGTAAATAATAATGGGAAAAGCTGAATGATGTAATTGTATAGAAGAGATTTTTTGAAATAAGAAGTTAATTTCTCTTCTAGTGCTAGTAAATAGACAGCGTCAGGTTTCTGAATAAATGTACGAATAGGGCATCTCGTTATAATGAATGTAAGTACAATCGTGATGAGTAGTAAAGATATTCCTTTAGAAGGAGATGCTTTTAGAAACTGAGCATAGTAGTATGCGCCAACGCATGAAATAAAGATAAAGCTATATAGTAAACCGTTAATCATACGTGCAAAGTATGTAATGATATTTTGCATATGTTGTTGGAAGCGGCTGCTCCATAGTGATTCGATTGACATGTTTTTCACCTCTTTGTTCTATTATATATGTTTTGGAAAAGAAAAAACGAGCAAATTGCGTTATGCAACTTGCCCGTCTTTCTTTTCGTTATTTTTTTTCTGATCACGATTCATTAATGGATAGAAAGCAAAGCCGATTACGAATAAACCAATTCCGAGAAGGAATGTTTTTATATCGGCTGCGCCCGTTTTAATAACCCACAGTGCGTAGCAAAGTGCGATTACTGCGACTATACCATCTGTAATTCTTGCCCGCATTTCATTTTTATACGTTTCACCAGTTGCGACTAGTTTTAACTGGAAGATTGGTGAAACGAGATATGGAATGAGGTAGGCCAGTGTCGATACAGTAATTACGAATGTATAAGCTTCCGCAATTGTTCCTGATAATGTTGAGAATAAGAACACTTGCGACATAATGTTTGTTAATCGTAATGAATAAATTGGACTTCCTTTTTTGTTTGTTTTTGTGAAGAAGGAGGGGAAGAAACCTTCTTTTGCTGCTTGATACGGTACTTCTGAGCTTAATAAAATCCAGCCTAAGATGGAACCGAATAGGGAAGTAAGAGCAAGTAATGCCATCAGTTTCCCGCCGCCATGACCCATTGCAGCGTTTAGTGCATCTGCTAATGGACGTTCAGAAGCTTGTAATTTATCAATGTGAAGTACACCCATTGTTAAAATTGTAATTCCTAAGTAAATCGCAACTGTAATAAGTAATCCCGCAACTGTTGCGCGTTTTACCGTTTTTGGAGAAACAGCACGGTTTGATAAAAGAACCGCTGATTCAATTCCGATAAACGCCCAAAGCGTCGTAAGAGCAGCTAAATTTACTTGTGAAAGAAGGCCGTGTGATACACCTGATTTATCGATCATCGGTGTGTACCATTGTCCAAACTTAGAAGCTTCAAATGCAAATAAAGTAACGACGATGAATAAAAGGAATCCAGTTACTTTCGTTGTTGTTGCTAAGAAGTTTAGCTTTCCAGCTCCGCTTACACCGTTTGTTAAAATAACATGAGTTCCCCAAAGTAAGATGGAACAAATGGTAAATGTAATTAGTTTTCCAACTTCTACGTTAAACGAACCAATTGAAAATAGTAGTCGTGTATCTTTCATAATTGGGAAGAAGAGTGATAAATATCCCGCAAATGATGTAATGATAGCAACGTTACTTGCCCAGTTTGCAACCCAATATCCCCATACCATACTGAAACCAGCCATTTTTTTCTTTTTTGGTGATGAGAATAAAGCATATGCATGACTTTGTGGTCCTGTCGTTAAATCAGGACGACGAATTGCTAAATTACCGAAAACAAGAGCTAGCATTAAAACACCAAACCCTGTAGTTAACCAAGCTAAAGTGACACCGAGAGGGCTTGCTGTTTGTGCCAACGTACTTGGCACCATGAAAATCCCAGCGCCAACCATGTTACCGACAACGAAAGCTGTGAGTACCCAAAAGCCCCATTTTTTTTGTTGCATAGAAAATACCTCCAAAGTTAGTATAACCAAGTCAAGCGAGGAGATATGTATGTCTTCCTGAGTCAGGAAGAGAAGTCCCAAACAAAACAAAAAAAGCACGTAATTTGCCGCTACATGCTTTCTATCTTATAAGAAACCCACGACATACCTCTCGATAGCTCTCCACAAACGAAACGTTTGTGACAGTTCTGCACTTATTAAATGCAGACCCAGCAAGTGTGCATGGTGGACACAACTTACTTCGGCAACCATTCCTTTCTCATTCCTTCATCAATGCCACTACATCTCCGGAAATGATACTCTTAATGATTGCAACCTCTACCTCACCGAGATACGAATGAGGATTTAAATATTAAATTAACGTATTTAAGAGTAACAAATGAATTTTTATACGTCAATGGATATAGTAATAATCAGATTATAGAGAAGAGTTTGTGATTAAAATTATGAGGGATTATTATGTAATATTGAATTTTCATAATATAATAAATGTTATTAGCGCTAGATGATTGAAAAGGGGATGAAGTATATGTCTGTATGTCATAAACATTCAGTAATAGGTGTGTTAGATTCGGGAGTTGGGGGATTAACAGTTGCGAGCGAAATTATAAGACAATTGCCTAAAGAGAGCATTTATTATATTGGTGATAATGAGCGTTGTCCGTATGGGCCAAGAAGTGTAGAAGAGGTACAATCTTTCGTATTTGAAATGGTTGAGTTCCTCAAACAGTTTCCGTTAAAAGCTCTAGTTGTAGCATGTAATACTGCTGCAGCTGCTGCATTGGCTGCGTTGCAAGAAGCACTGTCCATTCCAGTTATTGGCGTTATACATCCGGGAGCAAGAGCGGCTATTAAAGTGACGAAGAAAGGGAAAATCGGAGTAATTGGAACTGTAGGTACGATAAAATCTAATATGTACGAAAAAGCATTGCATGAGCTTGATACATATTTGGAAGTGCATAGTCATGCGTGCCCGACCTTAGCTACAGTTGTAGAAAATCAATTAGAAGATACAGCATATGTAACCGAGCAAGTGAAACAAGCTTTACTGCCATTAACGGAAGAAGATATAGATACGTTAATTCTGGGGTGTACGCATTATCCACTTTTAGAGTCCTATATTAAAAAGGAACTAGGAGAGGATGTAACGATTATTAGTTCTGCAGAAGAAACAGCGATAGAGTTAAGCACAATTTTACAGCACAAAGGAATTCTGGCTGACAATCTGAATCCGAAGCATCGCTTTTTTACAACAGGCTCTGCCTTATCATTTGAACATATTGCTGAGCGTTGGCTAGGATATCACATTTCTGTAGAATGTGTGGATTTACCCGTAAAGAATGCTCGCATCTGTAATTAGACTGTATGAAAGTACTTTTTGTTCAATACACTAGGTTAGTTGCATAAGAAGGAAAAAATGCACTTTTAATTGAAAGGATTAAGGTCATTTCAATTAAAGGGGAGATTGGATTATGGAATTATCAAGGTCTCAATTATTTGCTTTAGAGTATATTTCAAAATATGCAGAGAATGAAAAACGTGAGGCGAAAGCAACAATTAATCATATACTTAACATGTGTAATATTACAGATGAAATATTTGAAGAAGCTGTCGCTAACTTGAAATCTCATGCAAGGATTGCTTTACACTTTCATCCAGACAGACTCGATTCGAGTATGAAAAGTGTTGCTGAAGCATTGTTTGAGCAAGGAATATATAAAAGTCAGTTTGAAACATTGCTATCTAACGGAAGCGTATCTGCTTATCCTGGCGGTGAACGTGACCTTTGGGAACAGAGAATATTTGGAGGAGCATATCAATTGGAAGGTGTAACGAATAATCAACGGCCAAAGTATGGAGCGCTAAATTTGATGTTACATCCAGATGGGCCTGCTCCGCGTTTTGGATCATGTTACTTTCTCTTATATCCAAAAGTTTCTTATCACTCTACATATACGTATTTAGATTCGCATCAAGATCCAAAAGAAAAGGGGACTTATGAGGAGTTTGATATGATTTTAGCTGCTCTTTTGGAAGAGACATTCGTAAGAGAGTGTGCAATTGGTGAAGGGAATTTGACTCCAACAAGATTAGTTAATCATTTACTGGCTAACATGGAAAGGCCGTTTATAGATTTAGTAAGCAAAGAGCCAGCCCGTAATCTTAATCATTATATTGAAGCGCAAGTTCATGGAGAGATTTCTCTTAAAGAAGACGTGGAAGCTCTTGTTGTAGATCCTTCATTTAAGGGTACGGATGTAGGAAGAACTTTAGAAGAAATTTGCCTGAAGTATGCTATGGATTTGTATTGGCACACAGGTTTTGTACTTATGGTAGACGACGTTCCAATGAATTTTAGAGGTTCAAAAATGCCATCTTTAGCAAGACGCATTGCACGGAATCATTGTATCGATGCAAATATAATCGGTTCTGCTGTAGCGGATTTAAAACGCAATCCATTATCTTGGAGTGATCGTGGAACTTATGAAGAAGTGCTTCAAGAATTAAAATTATTATGGCATGTTTTAGTTCGATTTGGAAAACCAAATCGAAAGTAGAACGAAATACTCCGTTTTTGGGAAGTATCTATATAGAAAAGAAGCTGATCTAAAATTAGATCAGCTTCTTTGTATAAGATTAAACTAAGTTTAATACAGTTACTTTTTCACGTGTCATAGACTCAAGGCTCTTACGGATACCTTGTGCGCCCATACCTGAACCTTTTACACCGATGAATGGGAAGTGGTCAGGACCGCGCTCTGTGCGTCCGTTAATTTGAACAGAACCAGTTTCGATTTTGTTAGCAATTGCAAATGCTTTGTTAATGTCTTTAGTGAAGACACTTGCTTGCAGACCGAACTCTGATTTGTTAGCAATTTCAATTGCTTGCTCATCTGAAGAAACACGGATGATTGGAAGGATTGGGCCAAATGGCTCTTCCCAAGCAACTTTCATTTCTTCTGTTACGTGGTCGATTAATGTTGGATAAATTAAGTTACGCTCACGTTTATTACCGATAACGATTGTTGCACCTTTTTCCACAGCGTCGTCAACTAAACCTTGAACGAAGTCAGCAGATTTATCGTCGATTAATGGAACGATTGTGCTGTCTTGTTCTGGAGATCCAACTGATAGTTTAGCTACTTGCTCTTTTAATAAGCCAACAAGCTCGTCTGCTACGTTTTCGTGTACAAGTACACGTTTAATAGCTGTACAACGTTGACCAGAGTAAGAGAATGCACCGCTTACGATATGGTTTGCAGCATCTTGTAAGTCAGCATCTTCACGAACGATACCAGGGTCTTTACCACCAAGTTCTAATACAAGTGGAATCATTGAAGCTTTTTTCGCTAAATGTTTACCTGTGTTTGTACCACCTGTGAACGATACCATATTGATGCCTTCGTGTTCTACTAAGTAGTCACCAATTACAGAACCACGTCCTGTCGCTACGTTTACAAGACCTTTTGGAAGGCCAGCTTTATGAAGTGCTTCCACCATTTTAATACCGCTAATTGCACCTTGAGTTGCTGGTTTGAAAATAACAGCGTTACCCATAATTAATGCTGGTGCAAGTTTTGCAGCAGATAAGTTTACTGGGTAGTTAAATGGTGCGATTGCTAATACAACACCAAGTGGTGCGCGTTGGATAATCGCAAGTTTTGATTTTGTACCGCCCGGGAAGCTATCGCCCATCATGCTTTCTCCGTGCATATGTAAAGCTTCTTCGATCGTGTAACGAATGAAGTCAGCTGTACGAACAACTTCTTTCTTCGCATCTTTATATCCTTTACCGACTTCTTTCATAATGATATCGGCAATTTCATCTTGCATATTTACGAGCTCATCAGCCCATTTATATAAATACTTTGCGCGATCTTGTAGAGAAGCTTCCGCCCATGATTTTTGAGCTTCCTTTGCAGATGCAATTGCTTCATCTACTTCTCCGCGAGTAATTGCTTGTACTTGTCCAATTACTTCGTGTAAGTATGGAGATGGAATTTCGATTGTTTCTCCTGAAGAGCTTTCTCTCCATTCTCCATTTAAATAAAATTTGTACGTATTGCTAGTTGTCATGATTAGTCCTCCTAAAATAGCAACTTGTAAGAGTGAGTATAAGGTGATTGTATGGAGTTTGATAACATTTTTCAAATGAAATATTTGTGAAAACGATTTCTTATGAAGTTTTTATTTTGTATGCCCTTTCTTACAGAACATTCCCTTATTTCGAAATGATGGATCATATGTTTTTATTCAATTTGTAAAAAAACAATTGACAGAATACTCAATAAAGTTATAAGATTATAAATGGAAAATAAATGAAGGGGGTGTGCGTAATGATTGTAATCGTAAATGTAATGGGTTTAGCTCTGTTAAATGGCAGAAAACATTTATATCATTACGCAACCCGTGCGGATATATAGGGCATTTTTGTCTTATAAAAAGCGTACGTTGCGTATATCGTAACGTACGCTTTTATGCATTTTTGTGCATATCGTCAAGCGGCGGTATGCTTTTTTTTGTTTATTTTCCATGTTACTAAATAAAACTTTGGAAGGTGGAAAAATGTGATGAGATTGTATGGGTTACGAAATGTAAATGTAATGGGTCTGGATAGCGGATAAAGAAATGAGAGATAAACGAGAACGAGAAGGGAGAGATTACATTGTTTTCAGTATTACTAAAGTTAAAGTGGTTTTTTAAAGAGCATTGGAAGAGATATAGTATCGCCATTGGAGCTCTTTTAATTGTGAATATAGTTGAAGTTATTCCCCCGAAAGTGTTAGGGGTTACGATAGATAATATAAAAACAGGAACGTTATCGAACGAAGCTATTATACAGTCTATTCTTATTTTAATTGGGGTTACGATAGTTGGATATGGCCTCACTTTCGTATGGCAACATCAATTGTTTGGCGGTGCATTCGTGCTTGAGAAAACGATGCGCTCTAAATTTATGGGGCATTTACTTAAGATGACGCCGACTTTTTATCAAAAAAATCGTACTGGTGATTTAATGGCGAGAGCGACAAATGATTTAAAAGCAATCGCTATGACAGCTGGTTTCGGTATATTAACGCTCGTTGATTCGAGTTTATATATGCTTACGATTGTCTTTATGATGGGATTTACAATTAGTTGGGAGCTTACATTTGCGGCACTTATACCGCTTCCAATTATGGCGTATGCGATGAATATATATGGAAAGAAATTGCATGAAAGATTTACAGTTGCGCAAGATGCGTTCGGTGATATGAATGATAAAGTACTTGAGTCAATCGCTGGTGTGCGCGTGATTCGTGCATACGTACAAGAAAATGCAGATCAGGAAAGATTTCATCAATTAGGAGATGACGTCTACGAAAAGAATATGAAAGTAGCTAGAATTGATGCACTATTCCAGCCAACTGTGAAAATGCTTGTCGGTCTTAGTTATTTAATTGGTTTAGTGTATGGCGCATATCTTGTATTTCAATCAAAGGTGACACTTGGTGAACTTGTTTCCTTTAACGTGTATTTAGGGATGATGATTTGGCCGATGTTTGCAATTGGTGAATTAATCAATGTCATGCAAAGAGGAAATGCGTCACTCGACCGTGTAAATGAAACGTTAGCGTATGAACCAGATGTAAAGGATCCGAAACATCCAAAGCTTGTACAAGAGCCGGATTATATTCAGTTTGATGATGTTACTTTTTCATATCCTTCATCAACTGAAACAAATTTAAAAAAGGTTTCGTTTACATTAAAACAAGGGGAAACGCTTGGGGTTGTTGGAAAAACAGGAAGCGGAAAAACGACGCTCGTACGTCAGCTTCTTCGCCAATATCCGCTTGGAGATGGAGATATTGCAGTCTCTGATGTGACATTAGATCAAATGACGAATGAAAATGTGCTTGGGTGGATTGGTTATGTACCGCAGGAACATATTTTATTCTCAAAAACAGCGAGGGAAAATATTTTATTCGGAAATAGGGAAGCGACTGAAGAGGAACTCGAGAAAGCGATTGAAATTGCAGCGTTTAAAAAAGACTTAGAGTTTTTACCAGAAGGGTTAGAAACGCTCGTCGGAGAGAAAGGTGTTTCTTTATCAGGAGGGCAAAAACAAAGGATTTCGATTGCACGAGCTGTTATTCAAAATCCGGAAATATTAATTTTAGATGATTCTTTATCAGCTGTTGATGCTCGTACGGAAGCAGCGATCATTGAAAATATAAGAACAGAGAGAAGCGGAAAGACGACGATTATTACGACGCACCGTTTATCTGCCGTACAACATGCGGATTGGATTCTCGTGATGGATGAAGGAGAAGTAATAGAAGAAGGTACGCATGATCAGCTTATTCAAAAGGGAGGCTGGTATGCGGAACAGTTTGAAAGACAACAGGGTGAAAGTGAAAGTGCGGATAGTGGGGTGAAAATATGAGCGTTTCAAAACGATTGTTTCAATACGCAATGAAAGTAAAAGGGACGATTTTTGCAGCAATGCTAATGTTATTTATTTTCGTCATCGCAGAGCTTGCTGGTCCTTTCGTCGCGAAAACGATGATTGACGATCATATCGTTGGAATAGAGAAGCCTTGGTATGAAACAGAAAAGAGTGAAGAGGCTGTTTCGTATAATGGCGCCTTTTATAAGCGAAGCGATCGCTTCCAGGAAGGTGAGAAAAAAGGAAAAGAAGTACGCGTGATGCAAGTCGGTTTTCAATATTACTTTATACCGAATAAAGTAAATCTAGAAGGGTCACGGACTGTAAAAGGTGATATGATTACCGTTCAAAATGGTAAGGCGGTGCAAGTGTATAAAGCGAAAGCATTGACGAAAGAAGAAGTGTTTGCGTTTTATAAACCAGAAATAAACCGTCTATTATTACTTGGTGGTGGATACTTCGCTTTATTAGTAGTCGTTTCATTATTTGCATACGGAAAGCAGTTTTTCTTACAGAAGGCAGCGAACAAAATTATTCAAATTATGAGGGAAGATGTCTTTTCTCATATTCAAACGTTGCCGATTCGTTATTTCGATCATTTACCAGCAGGGAAAATTGTGTCGCGTGTGACGAATGATACAGAGGCCATTCGTGATTTATATGTAACGGTGCTGGCAACATTCGTTTCTAGTATCATCTATATTATTGGGATATTTGCTGCGCTATTTTTACTTGATGTAAAATTGGCGACGTTATGTTTACTCATCATCCCAATTTTAATTGTTTGGGCTATTTTATATAGAAAGTACGCGTCTGTATACAATCATAAAATGCGTTCGCGTTTATCTGATATTAACGGAACAGTGAATGAATCCATTCAAGGGATGCCAATTATTCAAGCGTTTCGTCAAGAGCGTGAAACGAAAAAAGAGTTTGAAGAATTAAATGGCGATTATTTTAAGTATCAAAATAAAATTTTAAATTTAAATGCAGCAACTTCTCATAATTTAGTAGCCGTATTAAGAAATATTGCTTTCACAGGAGTAATTTGGTATTTCGGCGGTGCTTCATTAAGTGCTACAGGCGTCATTTCTTTAGGGATACTATATGCGTTCGTTGATTATTTAACACGATTATTCTCACCGATTACAAATATGGTGAATCAGCTTGCTAACTTAGAACAATCGCGCGTTGCATCAGAACGTGTTTTTGAATTATTAGAGGAAAAAGGGGAAGCAGTAGAAGAAGAACGTATACCTCGCTTACAAGGAAATGTGAAGTTTGATAATGTGTCGTTTTCTTATAATGGAAAAGATGAAGTGTTAAAAAATATTTCATTTGAAGCGAAACAAGGCGAGACAGTCGCACTTGTCGGTCATACTGGCTCAGGAAAAAGTTCCATTATGAATGTACTCTTTCAGTTTTACGAGTTTGAAAAAGGAAAGCTTACAATTGACGGTCATGACGTAAAAGAGATGCCGAAACAAGCAACTCGTGAACATATGGGAATTGTACTGCAAGATCCATTTTTATTTAGCGGAACAGTAGCATCTAATGTTAGTTTAGAAAATGAAAATATTTCAAAAGAGCGCATCGTAAAAGCATTGCGTGATGTAGGTGCTGAAAGATTTGCGAACAATATAAATGAAGAAATTACGGAGAAAGGAAGTACACTTTCAACCGGAGAACGTCAGCTTATATCGTTTGCTAGGGCGCTCGCTTTTGACCCAGCCATTTTAATTTTAGATGAAGCGACATCTAGTATCGATACAGAAACAGAGGCGATGATTCAACAAGCGCTAGAAGTTGTGAAAAAAGGAAGAACGACATTTATTATTGCCCACCGTCTTTCAACAATTAAAAGTGCAGATCAAATTATCGTACTTGATAGAGGGACGATTTTAGAAAAAGGATCTCATGATGAATTAATGAAAAAGCGCGGGCGTTATTACGATATGTACAAAACGCAAATGGAAGGGAATCAGAGCGCTTAATAGGTATGGGGAGGAACTTGTGATTTTCACAAGTTCTTTTTTTAGTGAATCAGGACTGTTAAATAAGAAGTATTATTTTACCTTTCGTACAATAAATGCTATATTAAAAAATGTTACTTATTTTTTGTATGTAGCATTATTTTTCCTTTTTGTTTGATTATGAAGAAAAAGGATAAACTAAATAAGAACATTTTCATTGAAAAATTGTTCAAGATTGCATACAATCAATATAGTTTTTAAATTCCTATCAGAATACTTGGAGGATTACCATCATGAAGAAATTATTTTCAGTGCTTGCAGTAACTACATTAGCGATCGGGATTGTAGCCGGCTGCGGTAAAGAAGAGAAAAAAGATACAGCTAGTCAAGACGCGTTACAAAAGATTAAACAAAGCGGTGAACTTGTAATTGGTACAGAAGGTACATACCCACCATTTACGTTCCACGATTCAAGCAATAAATTAACTGGATTTGACGTTGAACTATCAGAAGAAGTTGCAAAACGTTTAGGTGTAAAACCTGTATTTAAAGAAACGCAATGGGATAGCTTACTTGCTGGTTTAGATGCAAAACGCTTTGATATGGTTGCAAACGAAGTTGGTATTCGTGAAGATCGTCAAAAGAAATACGACTTCTCTAAACCATACATTTCATCTTCAGCGGCATTAGTTATCGCAAAAGATAAAGATAAACCTGCTACATTTGCTGATGTAAAAGGATTAAAAGGAGCACAATCTTTAACAAGTAACTATGCAGATATTGCTAAGAAAAACGGTGCAGAAATCGAAGGTGTAGAAGGATTTAGCCAAGCAGCAGAACTATTAGCTTCAGGGCGCGTTGATTTTACAATTAATGATAAGTTATCAGTATTAAATTATTTAGAAACGAAAAAAGATGCAAAAATTAAAATTGTAGATACAGAAAAAGAAGCGTCACAAAGTGGATTCTTATTCCGTAAAGGTAGCACTAAGCTTGTACAAGAAGTAGATAAAGCGTTAGAAGATATGAAAAAAGACGGTACGTATGACAAAATAACGAAAAAATGGTTCGGTGAAAATGTATCTAAGTAGTGCATTGGTTTCAGATCGATTGTCTACTTGGGTAGATATTATGCAGTCTTCCTTCATGCCGATGCTGAAGGAAGCTGTTTTTACGACAATTCCATTAACGCTTATTACATTTATTATCGGTCTTATACTTGCGACGTTAACGGCGCTTGCACGTATTTCAGGTAGTCGTATTTTACAATGGATTGCTCGTATCTATGTATCTATCATTCGCGGAACGCCACTTCTTGTACAGTTATTTATCATTTTCTATGGTCTCCCAACTCTTAATATTGAAGTTGAGCCATATACAGCAGCAGTTGTTGGATTTTCATTAAATGTCGGTGCGTATGCATCTGAAATTATTCGTGCTTCTATCCTTTCGATTCCGAAAGGGCAGTGGGAAGCAGCTTACACAATTGGGATGACATATCCGCAAGCGTTAAAACGTGTTATTTTACCGCAAGCAACGCGCGTATCAATTCCGCCGCTTTCGAATACATTTATTAGCTTAGTGAAAGATACTTCATTAGCATCGTTAATTTTAGTAACAGAAATGTTCCGAAAAGCGCAGGAAATTGCGGCAATGAACTATGAGTTTTTAATTGTTTATTTTGAAGCAGGTCTTATTTATTGGGTTATTTGTTTCTTATTATCAATCGTACAACAGATGTTAGAAAAGCGTTCAGAACGCTATACATTAAAATAATCCTTTTACAAAAGGAGTTTTTGTTTTTATGATTTCAATTCAGCACTTACAAAAAAGTTTCGGAGATAATACCGTACTAAAGCATATAGATTTAACAGTTGAGAAGGGCGAGGTTGTTGTTATTATCGGGCCGTCTGGATCTGGTAAAACGACATTCCTGCGTTGCCTTAACGTATTAGAAACGCCAAACGCTGGTCATATTCGTATCGGTAATAAAGAGCTTAACTTCTCTCAAAAAGTAACGAAGAAAGATATTGTCAACCTTCGTACGCAAACAGGTATGGTATTCCAGCACCATAATCTATTCCCGCATTTAACAGCACTTCAAAATGTAATGGAAGGGCTCGTTACAGTGAAAAAGATGGGGAAAGAAGAAGCGAAGAAAAAAGCAAACTATTTCCTTGAAAAAGTGGGTCTAGCAGATAAAGTGGATTTATATCCGTTCCAATTATCAGGCGGACAACAACAGCGCGTTGGAATTGCTCGCGCGCTTGCGATGGAGCCGGAAGTGTTACTATTTGATGAACCGACGTCAGCACTTGATCCTGAACTCGTTCAAGAAGTTCTGAAGGTCATGAAAGAACTTGCTAAAGAAGGTATGACGATGGTCATTGTAACGCACGAAATGCGTTTTGCACATCAAATTGCGAACCGTGTTATTTTCATGGATGGCGGTGTCGTTGTCGAACAAGGTACACCAGAAGAAGTATTTACAAATCCAAAAGAAGAACGTACGAAGAAGTTTTTACAAATGTTGCAATAAATGAAGGAAGGTCTCAAGGCATATGCCTTGAGACCTTTTTGCCATATATATTTATTTGTGGAATCCGCCAAGGCTTTGCTCAGCCATTGCAACTAGACGTTTTGTGATTTCGCCACCAACAGAACCGTTAGCACGAGCTGTAGAATCTGCTCCTAATTGTACACCAAATTCTTGAGCGATTTCGTACTTCATTTGGTCGATTGCAGCTGTTGCTCCTGGTACTCCTAATTGATTTGAAGAATTTTGGTTTGCCATAGGAATATATCCTCCTTAGAGTTATAAAAATTTTTTTGGTTGGACTAGCTGGAGTTGAACCAGATTATCGCCCCGTTTGGCGCTAATCCATCGGTAATTAAGTTTGTACTCATAGTATGGATGTTACCTAGAAAGATATACGAAATAATAATTTGTAAATTTTGTAAAAAAAATCTTAGTGATTTCGTAAATTATGAAATAAGAGTAATCGTTTTATTTTTTAGAAAGAAGGTAAAACTAAGAGCGATATGAAATATATTTTTCTTTTTGTATCCTGCTATTTTGAGGTAAATGTAAGTAAGAACGGGGCAAGACGCTCCTATACGTAGCTAGATACAATTATATGGAGGAATCGTGATGGGAATTTGCCCGCTTTGCAACGCATTAGAATCACAAACATATTCTTGTCAAAATTGCCAAAGTATACTCCAAGATTATGGGAAGGCTGTAGATTACATAGACGATTATAGTGCGTATATGGACCAAGAATTATTAAGTGCAGTAGATGGATTGACACATAATAATTCAAATGAATATTGCAATCATATTTTTTATTGCGGAGTATGTAACGTGGAAACAGAGTTTGTAGTAAAACTTGTGTAAATAGAAAACTTCCACCTTATGAATGAGGTGGAAGTTTTTGTTTTTGTATTTGTGAGTGAATCATAGGAGACGGAATATGCTCGTTGTTTGAGGAAGTCTCTGATTTTATTTGAGACATTTTTTCTTTTGTATCGCGCAAAGAGTGTTCAGTTAAGTAGATGGCATATTCGTAAAATAATTGGCGCGTTAGTTCACTCTGTTCTTTTAACTTGGCATCTTGGAATACAGTTCGCCCTGGTTTAGAGTTTGCTTCAAAGAGCCACGGGTTTTCCTGCGTGTCTAAACCGATATCAAAACCGATTTCTCCAATATTCCCGGTTACTTGTTCATCGAGTGCGTAACTAATTTGTAAGGCTGTATGTTTTAATTTATTTTCAATTTGAATTTGTTTCGTTGAATCAGGAAAAAGTTCTTGCAGCAATTTCGTATCGCCACCGCTATTTACATGCGTTGTTAAGCTACCTTTGCCAGCAATTTTTGCGACGATTGCACTGACCATCCATTGGCCGAAATGATTTTTATTTGTATGAATGCGGAAATCAACAGGCTGCCCATCGAAGCGTAGCAAGGAGATACCTTGTTGTACGATAAACTTTTTTAAATCATGTCCTTTTAACACATGGTTCAGAAGCGTTTCTAATGATTGGTACTTTCTTAGTTTATTTTCTTCATTTTCGCGATAACGACAGTAGTAGCAATTCTCTGTTTGGGAATAAAATATTTGATGAATGTTTCTACCGAAGCTACCATGAATCGGTTTCATATAAACGGATTTATACGTTCCGAGAAATCGTTCCACTTGTTCGAAGTGCTGAAATGTTTCTGTGTTTGGTAATAACGGCATAATGGATTCATCTTTCATAAGAAGTTGATGCACTTCCCATTTATTAAAAAAACCTGGGTTAAACCATGGAATCGCATAGTCATGCTCTAACTTTCTTTTTGCTCTTACGATCGGTTTATAATTTTCGGCTTTCCGATTTGGTAATCGATCGTAAATGACATTCGGTAAAGGGACTTTTTTCTTTATCCACTTTTCCTCTTGAAAGAAATACCCTTCAATTGTTTCGTCTTCCCAGTCTATATGTTGCACACCAAAAACGAATACAAATGGTCGTAAGGTGAATGGTGGAGTTAGTAACTCGCCAAGAGATGTGGAACGGTTCCCTAAAGGATTAGAAGCGTCATCGTTAAAACCAGTCGTGAAAATCCCGATTAATGGTCCGAAAATAATCGTTTCATTTTGTGTGAATGTATGGATAGTAGTGGAATGAGGCAGTAAAAGTTTTTCAGCAATTTGTTTTCCAATTATGATTTCGCGAGTAAAGGAATAATGAATTTTTACATCTTCACTTGCAACATGGCGTAGGCCGAAGGAAAGGGATGTAATTGGTGGTGTAATGGAAAAAATATAAGGTAAAGTAATACTATTTGGATTCTCGTCTGAAATGTTGAATGTATATATGTGCTCTTTCAAAATAGACTTACCCCCTTTCTTTATGGTGTAAAGCGACTAAATTGTAATGGTCCGTGATATATTTTTTCGGCTAATGAATCACTATGGCGAATGTAATGTTCGTACGGGGGAATCGTGTTGACATACATAAGCCAAATTGCCCCTTTTTGATCCATAATAGTGGAAAGCTCTAGCTCGAATAATGAAGAATAAGATGCATCTAGCGTTTGAAACACTTCATTTATAATGTCTTGTAAAGCGTCTTGTAACAATTGTACACCGGTACTAGATAGTACGTATTTAATTTTTGAAAATGCATGCAGGGAGGAATCATCGGTTGCCGATAGTAAAAGTTGATTCGGAAATGAACTTTTTTGTATAAACTGACCGATAACGTTCCACTTCTGTTCTTTATTTTTTTGTAAAATGGTTCGAATATGGAGTGGGTATGTTAATTGATTTGGAGGTTGCAGCATTGTATGCGTGATGTAACGTGCTGATCGTATATGAGATTTGTACCAAGATATAAATTCATCAGTTCGTTTAATTGGAGTAGAAGTATGGTAAGCATCATTTATCGTATCAACATGAAACGTTTTATTTTTATAAACGACCCGGTACAAACTTTCATTGGAATGTGCGTTAGTAGGACGTATAATAATATCTTTTGTTTTTAATAACAGTTTGAAAACGTTGTGTATCGTTGCTATTTCAAATTTTGGTATATAAGGAGATAATTTTTTATTCGTGAGAAATACATCATGTAGTTCGCTTAAGTCAATGAGTGTGTTATTTAAAAAGGTAGTGGAAGCACGGTTGTGTAATGAGCGAATAATTGACTTTGCTTTTTCGACGTTTGTTTCCTCGTTAAAAGAAGAACGATCGTATATATAAGAAGGAATAGGGAATATTTGCTCTTTCCATTTTCCTGTATCTGTATCATAAATCAGACCAGAAATAAGATCTGTTTTAGGATCAATACCAAACGGCGTAAACTGGGCAACGACATTATGATAAAGCCGAGCGCGTTTAGCGATTTCGGTGTAATACGTTTGCTCATAATGAAGGTGAGAAGTTAAAATACCGAGAACCAACGAAATCACTCCTTTACTAACAAAATGTTGGCATAATAGGCGAAGCTATATATTGCAAATACGTTTTTATACCATTATACTTTTGTCCGTATGATGATATGCTATAGTTTTGGAGAAGCGAAAGGTTGATTGTAATGAATATATGGTTAAGTATGTTAACGACGACAGGGCTCGGAGCAATTATTGGAGGATTTACAAATCATTTAGCAATAAAAATGTTATTTCGTCCTCATCGCCCTATGTATATTGGGAAGTTTCAAGTGCCATTTACACCAGGATTAATTCCGAAGCGCCGCGATGAGCTTGCTGTTCAATTAGGGAAAATGGTTGTCGAACATTTGTTAACACCAGAAGGAATCGGCAAGAAGTTAACAAATGAAGAGTTTCAAAAAGGTTTAATCCACTGGGCACAAGTAGAAGTAGATAAAGTAATGGCGAATGAACAGTCACTGCGACACATGTTAGAAAAATGGGACGTAGCGCATGTAGAAAAAGAAGCAACTGAGAAAATCGAACAGGTGATTACAGAAAAGATTCAGGCATTTTTAGAAGAGTACTATACATATACATGGGAACAAGCTTTACCTCATTCTGTTCATGAAAAAATAGAGAATGCAATTCCAAATGTCTCGGCGTTTATTTTAAAGCGAGCAATTCATTTTTTTGAAAGTGAAGAAGGGAAATCTCGTCTTTCAAAAATGATTGATGATTTCTTTGCTTCTAGGGGGACATTGCTTAACTTAGTCGGAATGTTTTTAGGGAATGTAAGTGTAGTGGATCGTGTGCAGCCTGAGGTTATTAAGTTTTTAGGGCAAGATGGCACAAAGCAGCTTTTAACTGAAGTACTGCAAAAAGAGTGGGAGAAGTTAAAAGGAAGAGATGTAAAAGAATTAGAAACGTTTGTAGAAAAAGAAATGATTGTAAGCTCTATATTGTCAGCAGTTAAAGTGGAGGAAACAGTGAGCAAGTTTTTAAATCAATCTGTGCAGCAAGTATGTGAGCCAGTTCGAGAAACAATTATGGAAAAGGTAGTCCCAAGTGCAGTAACGAAAGGCTTGAAGTGGGGAGCAGAAAACGTAGCGAGTATACTAAATAATCTCCACTTGGCTGAAATTGTGCAGCAAGAAGTGTCCACATTTTCCACGGAGAGACTAGAAGATTTAGTGCTGTCCATTACAAAAAATGAACTGAAAATGATTACGTATTTAGGTGCCTTATTAGGCGGTATGATTGGAATTGTGCAAGGTTTATTACTGTTGTTTCTGAAATAATAAAATACGTACATACAAATAAAAGTGAAATTTCTTCACATCTCTTGCATAGTTTGATATGGTAAGAAGAGGTGCGTATGTAAATGCACGTAAAAGGCAGTGCGTATGATAAGCGCTAGCCTTCTAAAGGAGGAAAAATAAAATGACAAAAAACATTCATGATGTAGCATATGAATTACAAAAAGCAATCGCTGAAAACGATGACTTCAAAACGTTAAAAGAGAGCTACGCAGCAGTTCAAGCTGATGCAGCTTCAAAGAACTTATTCGATGAGTTCCGCACAATGCAACTTAGCCTACAACAAAAAATGATGCAAGGCCAAGAAATCACTGAAGAAGACAACCAACAAGCACAAGAAGTTGTAGTTCGCATTCAACAAGATGCTAAAATTACAAAGTTAATGGAAACTGAGCAACGCTTAAATGTTGTAATCGGCGACGTTAACAAAATTATCATGAAACCACTTGAAGAATTATATAGCGCGCAACAACAAGCGTAATGAGAGAAGACGCTCCTAGTATAGGGGCGTCTTTTTTATTTGTTATTTCTTGAAATACTTCGTTTCAATGTTTTTCTCCCTCAAAAACTTTTCAATCTCTTTTTGCTTTCTTCCATTCACTTTCTCAAAGCGCTTTGTAAAAGAAAAATTGGTTTTGAACAAGTTGCCATCTTCAGCGAGTTTGTCTAGTTCTTGCCCTAATTCTACTGAAAGTGCCGTAGACGCTGAAATGTAATCATGAATTTCCTTTGAAGGCTGTTTATAATCATGAGGGATCGTATTGTTATTAATAAAATTAAGGAAATTCGCATCGTTTTGTTGTGCTAAATCTACTAGTTGTTTTAATTTCTCCCGGTCAGATTCCGTTGCATTCTCGTCAGACATGGCTGACGAAAGTGCAACGATGTTTTCGTATAACTCTCCGCTATAATCTAAATAAGTTTTTATACTTCGTTTCATTTCATCTTCATTAATCGTTTCATTCTTTTTTGAGGAAGTGAATATAGTTTCCGGAATTTTAACCGTAACATCTGTAATAGATTGTACATCGTTTTCTTCCTTAGGTTGTGCACTGTTTGAACAAGCTGATAGAAATAAAACTGTAAGTAGCATGAGTGAATATAAAGTATATTTCTTCATTTTAATCTCCTTTTTTATTCATTAGTGTCTTTGTAAAATAGCTATATTCCATTTCAAATACTTTACTAAAAGTGCGTATATATGTTTGACCATTTGATAACATACGACGGATATGAGTAAACCGACGCAAAAAGCGATGAACACATTATAAACATCGGAATAACTAATTTGATGAAACCCTTTAAAGAATCCTAATCCTATTAATAAAATAGGTGAAATAATTAATACTGGAGTGGCAATGATTAGTGCTAGAAGAAAAGGTAATAAAAAGAGTAGTACGAAAAAGGCGATAAAGATAAAGGCAAAGTTTAAAACACTTAAGCTCATAACAGAAAATAGTGCAGTTATCATATTTTTGAAGCTTCGTTTCTTGTCAGCATTGCTTATTGCATAGGAAACAGTAAGTTCTTTAGCAATAGCTTTAGGGTTTCCTAGTTTTCTAGCAATTTCTTCTTCACATTTTCCATCTTGTTTACCACTAATAAAATGAGTTTCATACTCTGAAATAATATCCTCCTTTTCTGAATTAGGTATATTCCGTAGGGAGGAACTAAGTTGGCTTAAAAACTCACTTTTGTTCATTGCGATCACTTCCCTTTATAAAATAATGAATTATAGCTGAGAATCCGCTCTTTGTTGAGAGGGGGATATACTAACTACGAATGTCATTCCAATTAATGGGTGTTCCAATATTTACAAATATATCATTTAGTAGTGTTCTTTGCAAGGTACTGTAAACATTTTGGTACCGTGATGAGATGGAAGTTTTTTAGATTTTTTCGAGAAAATATGAAAATATTATTTTAAGATAAATAAAGGGTTGTAAGCGCATTCCTTAATGAGTGTCATAAAACTGTCAAATTCATATCGTTGGAAAAATAATGCATTTGTAATATAATGATAAATAATACTTCACCACGTTAATTAACCAGGTGAAGTTTAAAATCTTTATTACACAAATTATGAAACAAAGGAATGGTTAGTTTGAGTACAGGTGTAAAAGCAAACGACGTGAAGACAAAAACAAAAGGAGCAGATCTTGTTGTTGATTGTTTAATTAAACAAGGTGTTACACATGTTTTCGGTATTCCAGGAGCGAAGATTGACTCTGTATTTGATGTACTGCAAGAAAGAGGACCAGAGTTAATTGTTTGTCGTCATGAACAAAATGCAGCATTTATGGCAGCTGCGATTGGTAGATTAACAGGAAAACCGGGCGTATGTCTTGTAACTTCAGGACCAGGGACATCAAATTTAGCGACAGGTCTTGTTACTGCGAATGCGGAGAGTGATCCCGTTGTTGCTTTAGCTGGTGCAGTTCCGCGTACAGATCGATTAAAACGTACGCACCAATCTATGGATAATGCTGCACTATTCGAACCAATCACAAAATATAGCGTAGAAGTAGAGCATCCTGATAATGTGCCAGAAGCATTATCAAATGCATTTCGAAGTGCGACTTCCACAAATCCAGGCGCTACTTTAGTAAGTCTTCCGCAAGACGTTATGACTGCGGAAACGACTGTAGAGTCTATCGGTGCGCTTTCTAAGCCACAGCTTGGAATCGCTCCCACACATGATATTACATACGTAGTAGAAAAAATAAAAGCAGCGAAATTGCCGGTTATTTTACTCGGTATGAGAGCAAGCACAAATGAAGTGACGAAAGCTGTTCGTGAATTAATTGCGGATACAGAACTTCCTGTCGTTGAAACATATCAAGCAGCTGGTGCGATTTCACGTGAATTAGAAGATCATTTCTTCGGCCGCGTTGGATTATTCCGTAACCAACCAGGTGATATTTTACTAGAAGAAGCGGACCTTGTTATTTCTATCGGTTATGACCCAATTGAGTATGATCCGAAATTCTGGAATAAACTTGGGGACAGAACAATTATTCATCTTGATGACCATCAAGCAGATATCGATCATGATTACCAACCAGAGCGTGAATTAATTGGTGATATTGCCTTAACAGTAAATAGTATCGCAGAAAAATTACCGAAACTTGTGTTAAGTACGAAATCAGAAGCAGTATTAGAACGATTACGTGCGAAATTATCAGAACAAGCAGAAGTTCCAAATCGTCCTTCAGAAGGTGTTACGCATCCACTTCAAGTGATTCGTACACTTCGTTCTTTAATTAGTGACGATACAACTGTTACATGTGACATCGGTTCCCATTCTATTTGGATGGCGAGATGTTTCCGTTCTTATGAACCACGTAGATTATTATTTAGTAACGGTATGCAAACGTTAGGTGTTGCACTCCCTTGGGCAATCGCAGCTACTTTAGTAGAACCAGGTAAAAAAGTAGTTTCCGTATCAGGTGACGGTGGTTTCTTATTCTCAGCGATGGAGTTAGAAACGGCGGTACGCTTAAATTCTCCAATCGTCCATCTCGTTTGGAGAGACGGCACATATGATATGGTTGCATTCCAACAAATGATGAAATACGGCAGAACATCAGCTACAGAGTTTGGGGATGTTGATCTTGTGAAATATGCGGAAAGTTTCGGGGCGTTAGGTCTTCGTGTTAACACGCCTGATGAATTAGAAGGGGTATTAAAAGAAGCATTAGCAGCAGATGGTCCTGTCATTATTGATATTCCAATTGACTATCGTGACAACATTAAATTAAGCGAAAAATTATTACCAAACCAATTAAACTAATGGAGGCAGATTTGAGATGACTGTTGCGCAATTAATTGATATTGATGCAAAAAAAACGAAAACGAGTAATGAAGTATATCAAACATCTACAATGCTTGCGCTATTAGATGGTATATATGATGGTGTGATTAGCTTTGAGGAACTAAAAGAACGTGGTGATTTCGGTATCGGCACATTTGATCAATTAGATGGTGAAATGATCGCGTTTGATAATGAATTTTATCATTTACGTTCAGACGGTTCAGCAGAAAAAGTAGAGCCAGAAGAAACAACACCGTTTGCGACTGTAACGTTTTTTGAGAAAGAAATGAGTTATACAGTGGAGCATCCGATGAATCGTGAAGAAGTGGAAGCATTATTACATGAATTAATGCCGAGTAAAAACCTATTTTATGGTATTCGAATGGATGGTACGTTCCGTGAAGTAAGAACGAGAACTGTTCCAAGACAAGAAAAACCGTATACACCACTCGTTGAAGTGACGAAATCACAACCAATCTTCTCATTTGAAAATACAGAAGGTACGCTTGCTGGATTTTGGACGCCAGATTATGCGCAAGGTATTGGTGTAGCTGGATTCCACTTACATTATATTGACGATGAAAGAAGCGGAGGCGGACATGTTTTCGACTATGTTGTTGAAAACTGTACGATCCAAATTTGTCAAAAAGCTCATATGCATTTAGCACTTCCAGAAACAGCTGACTTTATGGCAGCTGAATTATCTAGAGAAAACTTAGAGGATAATATTGCGACTGCGGAAGGTGCAGAGTAAAAAGGGAGAGACTGTTCCATTTTGGAACAGTCTTCTTTTATTTGTAATGTTATTCCTTGTCGAATCGTTGATATATTGTAAGTTACGATAGATATATTCGAAAAATCGTTGATATCGTTCATTTCTTTGAAACAAACGGATGCCCCTCATAATAAAAACGCCACGGATAATGTACAGCTTCTTCTGCATAGTCGATATTAATACGAGGTCCTGCTGTTATTTTATATTGTGATGATATGTGTTCTTCTTCTGGGACGAGTTCAATATGCAATGTGTCACTTTGTAATGATACGCCTCGTTCTTCTAAAGTGATTCCAAGGGCACGACATAATTTTCCAGGTCCGTTCGTTAAGTTTTTATACTGTGCCTTTGTAATGTCTGTTTTGTTGTAGCGCGCTAGTTTTATTTCTTCTATTCCATCTACCGGCTCAAGGGCTCGAATGAGAACACCTTGCGGGGTGCCTACTGGTGCTGTAATGACGTTAAAACAATGGTACATACCGTAAATTAAATATACGTAAGCATGTCCTGGCGCACCAAACATGACTTCCGTACGATCCGTCCGTCTGCCGCCGTAACTATGTGCGGCCTTATCACCCGGACCTTTGTATGCTTCTACTTCAACAATGATTCCACTTCGCTTTATTCCATCTACAATATGAACAAGTTTCTGTCCGAGTAATTTTTTTGCGACTTCTAACGTATCGCCTTCATAAAAGGAAGGTGGTGCCTGCATTGTACTATCTCCTTTACTGAGTGTATATGTATATAGTAAACCAAATTTTCAGTAGAAATTCTAACTCGTTCTATTTGCTACATTTATTTCATAAATTATGGATAGAGTACAACAGCGAAGAGGGGGAGTGCGACATGATTTATCGCTTACTAGCTCTTAACATAGATGGGACACTACTATACAACAACGGAAAAATTGCAAAAGGATTAAGAGAAACAATTGAATTTGTAAAAAGAAAAGACGTATACGTTACATTATTTACGAGCCGGAATTTTCAGTCCGCTCATAAAGTAGCAAAGGCGTTAAAATTAGATTCTATATTAGTGACACATGGCGGTGCTTTCGTTTCAGCAACTTTAGATAAGCCGTACGTTCAAAGAAGATTATCGGAAGAGAAGACATTTAACATTGTGCAAGTATTGGAGCATTTTGACTGTAACGTCCGCATTTCTCATGAACGGTTTTCAATCGGAAATCGTGAGAGAAATACACCAAACTTAATTGCGCGTACTGTGCTATCGAGTGCGGATCCGTTATTTTATCCAGTTCAATTTGTAGATTCGTTAGGTGATGCGCTTCGTGATCATCCAGTCGCGGCGCCAAAAATTGATGTTCTTTTCCAAACGAAAGGTGAAAAAGAAAGAGGACTGAATACATTAAGAAAAGCGTTTCAAGATATAGAGTATATTGAATGTGATTCAAAACGAATAGAAATTTTGCCACAAAATGTATCAAAATTACGTGGATTACAATTGCTTGGAGAGCATTTAAATATTTCGTTAAACGAAATGGTTGCCATTGGAGATAGCATGGAAGATTTAGAGGTTATTGAAAATGTGGGTCTCGGGGTAGCGATGGGGAACGCGCCTGTAGAGGTAAAACAAGCGGCCGACTGGATTACACGTTCAAATAGTGAGAACGGCGTAGAGTATATGATTAAAGAGCATTTCCGCAAGCAATTCCCGCTTCCGTTTTTGAAGAATCATAAAAATACACCGAAACGATAAAGGAAAAACGTAGCTTTTGGCTACGTTTTTTGTTTTTCATTTTTTTATGTATAGGTTAAGGATATACCGAAAGAAGATAAGGTAAAACCTTCTGTATTGACCTGCAAACGCCCTTCAAGTAAACTAAAGAGAGTTTGCAAATGAAAAGGTGATAATGGTGTTAATTTCAATTAAAACGTTACAAGATGATCGTTTTTTACGTCCGCTACAAAATATTGGCGGCTTATTTTTTGAAGATAGTACGATTGGATTTGAACAAGAGGAAGCAAATCTTATCGTTGATATACACATTGAAGAGAATGTGAAAGCATCAGCTCGTTTAACAGATGTTGCGACTGGAAATGTGTATGAAGAAACATTCGCAAAAGATTTATCTGCTTTTACAGATGAAAAAGAGCGTATGAAGCAAGTGAAGCACGTTGTTTCTTATGTATATCTTTCTGTTCTTCAGCAGTTAACTGGTATTGAACAAAGCTGGGGTATTTTAACTGGAGTTCGTCCAACGAAACTTCTTCATAAAATGCTTCAAAACGGTATGTCAAAAGAAGAAGCACACCAAGAACTTCGTGAAAGTTATTTAATTCATGAAGAGAAAATTGAACTTCTTCAACGTATCGTTGATTGCCAATTAGCGGTAGTTCCGGATTTATATCGTTTGAAAGAGGAAGTAAGTATTTATATCGGTATCCCATTCTGCCCAACAAAATGTGCATATTGTACATTCCCGGCGTATGCAATTAACGGACGTCAAGGCTCTGTTGATTCATTCTTAGGTGGTTTACATTATGAAGTTCGTGAAATTGGTAAGTTTTTAAAAGAAAAAGGTGTAAAAGTTACGACGATTTATTACGGCGGCGGTACACCGACAAGTATTACAGCAGAAGAGATGGATATGCTGTATGAAGAAATGTATGAAGCGTTCCCAGATGTGAAAAATGTGCGTGAAGTAACAGTTGAGGCAGGTCGCCCAGATACAATTACGCCAGCGAAGCTAGAAGTGTTAAATAAATGGAACATTGACCGTATTAGTATTAATCCGCAGTCATACCATCAAGAAACATTAAAAGCAATTGGACGTCATCATACTGTAGAAGAAACAATTGAGAAGTATCATTTAGCTCGTGAAATGGGAATGAATAATATTAATATGGATTTAATTATTGGTCTTCCTGGTGAAGGGTTAGATATTTTCAAGCATACGCTAGATGAAACAGAAAAGTTAATGCCAGAATCATTAACAGTTCATACGTTATCATTTAAACGTGCTTCCGAAATGACGCAAAACAAACGTAAATATAAAGTAGCAGGTCGCGAAGAAATTACAGCGATGATGCACGAAGCAGAAGAGTGGACGCAAAAGCATAATTACGTACCATATTACCTATACCGTCAAAAGAATATTTTAGGTAACTTAGAGAACGTTGGTTATGCAATGCCGACGCAAGAAAGTATTTACAACATTGTCATTATGGAAGAAGTACAATCGATTATCGGACTTGGCTGCGGGGCATCAAGTAAATTTGTTCACCCGAAGACAGGTGCAATTACGCACTTTGCTAATCCGAAAGATCCAAAATCATATAACGATGGCTTCGTAAAATATACAGAAGACAAACTGAAAATTTTAGAAGAGCTATTTGCATAAGAAGAAAGGAGCTGTTCCGAGTCGGGACAGCTTCTTTTTTATCTTGTCAGTTTTTGTCGGTAAGTCGATATATTCGAAAAAACGCCGATATAATTCAAGTTGCGCCGATATATTTCGAAAAACGCCGATATAATTCAAGTTGCGCCGATATATCCGGAAAATCGCCGATATAATTTCACTTACCCCCAAAAGCGGAACTGTTTGTAAAACTATGTCGATAATAATCAGAAAAATTAGACGAATCATTAAAGGACAATGTCTACTTATGGACGAAATGATAGATTTATGAAAGAGAAAAGGGGGAAATTGTTGGCATGTACATGACGATAGGGAGAATATTTGATTTATCTGTTGGTAAGTATCCGAATAAAGAGGCGTTAGTGGAACCAGAAAAAAATATTCGCTGGACGTATAAACAGTGGGATGAGCAAATAAATAAAACGGCGCATGCTTTATTAGAAGAAGGGGTAAGAAAGGGCGATACGGTATCTGTGTACTTATATAATTGCCGTGAATTTGTAAACGTTTACTTAGCCTGTGCAAAAATTGGAGCGATCTTTAACCCAATTAATTTCCGCTTAAAAGCAAAAGAAGTATCTTATATTCTTCAGGATGCATCCTCGAAAGTCGTTGTTTTTGAAAAAGCAGTTGAGCCAACTGTCGCTATCATTGAACGAGATTTTCCAAATTCGTCTTTTTGGTATGTAGAAGACGATACACCTTCTTATGCAAGTTCTTACCATGAAAAAGTGAACGCAGCATCTTCTAAGAAAATAGATATCGAAATTAATGAAATGGATTATTGTTCGATGCTGTATACAAGCGGTACGACAGGTCATCCGAAAGGTGTATTACATCGTCATCGCGAAATGGCTGAGCATAGTATGATTTGTACGTATTTCCTAAAATATAATCGAGATAGTATTGGGCTTGTTGTAGCGCCGTTATATCATTGCGGTGAGTTGAATGCTGGAATTATACCGCGCATTCAAGTTGGTGGAAAGAATGTTATTTTACATCATTTTGACACAGAAACAGTATTACATACAATTCAAGAAGAGAAGATTACGACGTTTTTTGCAGCGCCGACGATGTGGAATATGCTGTTGCAAAAGGATTTAACGCAGTATGATTTAACGTCAATGAAGATCGGTATATACGGCGGGGCTGCAATGGCACCAGCATTAGTGAAGGAATGTAAAGAACGTCTTTATATTGATCTTGTACAAATTTATGGAATGACAGAAATGGGACCTGTTGTTGCATTTCTCGTAGAAGAGGATCAAATTACGAAAGCAGGTTCAGCAGGAACACCGTGCTTTAGTCATGAAATTCGAATTGTAAAACCAAACGAAGATGCACCGGCAGAACCAGATGATGTATTGCCTCCTTATGAAGTAGGAGAGATTATTTTGCGCGGTCCAACTATGATGGCTGGTTATCATAACCGAGAAGAGGCAAATGCAAAATCGATGTATAAAGGGTGGTATCACTCTGGTGATTTAGGTTACTTCGATAAAGACGGCTATTTATTCGTCGCAGATCGCGTGGATGATATGGTGATTAGTGGTGGCGTTAATATTTATCCACGTGAAATTGAAGATTTTCTCCATAGTCATCCTGGTATATTAGATGTTGCGGTGCTTGGTGAGCCAGATGAATTATGGGGAGAACGTGTTGTGGCAGTTGTTGTAAAGAAAGATGAAACAATTACAGAGGCTGATTTAGAAACGTATTGTAAAGAAAGTGATGAATTAGCGGATTATAAACGTCCACGTCATTATTTATTTGTGGATGAACTGCCTCGTAATGCGAGTGGGAAATTACAGAAGTTTGTGCTTAGAGAGTCTTTAAAAGGGGCAAAAAAATAGAAAGTGGGGGATGCCCACTTTCTATTTTTATTTACGTGAAAACCCTTCTTCATCAAGGTATTCCGCAGCTTCTGGATAAGAGTTAAATGTACCGTCTAAATTTACACCAGCGTACACGTTCCACATATCGTCCTCTGAGATAAGAGTAAGGATATGACCGTCTTCGTTCTGCCATTCTTCTTCTTTCGCAGGTTCTGCAGGAATTACTACTTCTTCTTGTGAAAGTAATTCAATTGATTGCTCGATTACTGAGCGTAATTCATCTGCTGAAAATTCGCGGATGTTAACCATACCTTTATCATCCGTTTTGTAACCTTTAATACCACATGCATATACAAATCCGTTTCCATTTGGATGTAAGTGATAAACAACGTTCTTTTTATCTAAACGACTTTCTTCAAAGTGAAAGTTCACACGTTTTAATGATACGTTTTTTCTTTCTAATTCAGGGAAAGATTCAATAATCGATAATTTTTCTTCAAAAGTTAGCATAGTGCCTCCAAATATATAATAAAAGATTTAATTTGTTCATTATAACATAGTTATAATGGTTTCCAAAGATGCGATAGGTACTTGTAATTGAATGCGTTTCCGTCACGATACTGTAAAAAGTGGACTAACGAATGTATCTATTTAGGTGTACAATGGAAAATGGACTTTATATGAAGGTGGTTATTATATGTTTCAAAAAATAGCAAAGGAATGTTTAGCGGGTTTTACTGTTGCAATTGTTGCGTTGCCACTTGCCATTGCATTTGGTATTGCTGCAACGGGAACGTCTGAGGGAGCACTAGTCGGATTGTATGGTGCAATTTTTGCAGGTTTATTTGCGGCGTTATTTGGTGGTACACCTGGGCAGGTTACAGGGCCAACTGGACCAATTACGGTTATCGCAACGGGGGTTATTGCGACGCACGGATTAGAGGCGAGTTTTATAGCATTTATGATGGCGGGACTATTTCAAATTTTATTCGGTGTATGTAAGCTTGGCTCGTACGTTCGTTACATTCCGTATCCTGTCGTTTCAGGATTTATGAACGGTATCGCATTAATTATTATTTTAGGTGAAATGAAACATGTGCAAAATAGTTTTCTACTCGTCGTATTAACGATTATTGTAATGATTGTTTCCGGAAAGTGGATTAAGGCAATCCCATCTAGTTTAGTCGCATTAGTAGGTGTGACAGCTATGCTTCCTTTATTTTCTTCTGCGTTAGAAGGGCTTACAGTGAGGTTACCGGTTATTGGAAATTTGTCATTAAATATGGTGATTGAAAAGATTGGGACGATTCCAGAAGCGATGCCAACGCTTCATATTCCATCTTTAAGTGGAACAGGCGTAGCAGAACTTGTTTTACCAGCGCTTAGTATTGCTTTATTAGGATCGATTGACTCATTGTTAACATCGGTCGTAATGGATAACGTGACGGGGACACGTCATAAAAGTAATAAAGAACTTGTCGGACAAGGTATCGGTAATATGATGAGCGGATTGTTTGGCGGATTAGCAGGGGCAGGTGCGACTGTACGATCTATCGTTAATATAAGAAGTGGCGGTAAAACGGCGCTTTCAGCAAGTATGCATAGTGTTATATTATTTATTTTCATTATGGGACTTGGATCAGTCGTGCAATACATTCCGCTTGCTGTATTGTCAGGTATTTTAATTTTAACTGGTATTGGCATGTTTGATTGGGAAAGCATGAAGAAAATGCATGTAGCGCCAAAGGGTGATGTCGTTGTTATGCTCGTAACGATGATTGTCACAGTGAAGTTTGATTTAATGATCGCGGTTGCGTTCGGTATTATTCTTTCATTCATTATATACATGGTGAAATGTAAAGAACGTAAAGCTTCTATTGTAAAAGAAAAGGAAGCAACATATAAAATTAAGGGCCCACTTTCGTTTTTAACAGTGGATCGTGTTTTTTATGCTTTACAAGACGTAAAATCTCCGGTTGTTTTACGTATGAAAGAGGCACACTATATGGATGTGTCAGGAGCTATGGCGTTATTGAATTTCATTGAGCAGTCGGATAAATCAGGATTGAGTGTGACGCTAGAGCAAGTGCCTGCTCATATTGAAAAGACGTTAGTAACGATGGCGAGTAAAGAACAGAAAGATAAATTACTGTTTGTAGAAGCTGATGTTATGTAAGGAAATGCCCTCATATGAGGGGGGGGTAATATCCTTATATCGCAATATTTCGCGATTATTGACATTTATTAATCTTAGCAGTATAGTAACATTTTAGATTAGCAGTATGCTATTGTAATAAGTGTAAGAATTTTAAGATTTCTTTTCGATAAAAAGAAATCGCTTTAAGCTGGAGGGAATATTTGATGTACAAACAGTTACCACATGGAGTAAAAGTCGGGATTACACGTTCAATCGTTGCTTCTTTTGAGAAGTATATGAAGGAAATTGAATGGAACGAAGAAAAGTTTGACATACAACAATTTGTTGAACAGTGGAAACAATATTTATATACAAAATCAACTTGGATTAATAAAGTAGATGACAAGTTGAAAGAACATCCAGATTTCCATCAAGCGTTAGCAGTAAAAGTGAACGAAAAAATTAACGAGCTTGTTAATGAAGAGCCGACTGAAGAGCAATTAAAAATTTTAAAAGATCACGAAGTACACAATATAAATGATTTTTGTAAGTTGGAAGCAGCGTATCATATTGAACGTTTGTAGTTGAATTTTTACATAAGAAAACACGTCGTATTCATAAACGGATACGACGTGTTTTTGATTACTCGATTAGCGAGTAATGAAGGTTATTGCGGGATAAACGCTTTCCATTTAGATAAATCGATTGGCTCTTTTGATACTGAGTCAGCAGGGAATGTAAAGGTCCAAGGTTTTGTAGAATTGGCCTTAATTTGAAAATCTTTTAATACAAATATTCTTTCCGCAACAGTAGATTCAGAGCGATCTGAAATATGCAATGGAAGTTGCTCAAGGGTTATATTTTTGTTATAGCCATTACGAATTAAAATAGTTGCATTCAAATCTCCGTTTTCTTCTACAACAGCGTTTAGCCCTCGGAGGTTGATTTCATCTTCTTCAGGTGGATCTAGGTTAGCAATAATTTCTTGTAATTTCATTATTGCACTTTCAGGTAGCTTTTCTTGCCATATAGGATCTAAATCTAATGAATGTTTTCCTTGTAATTCAAATACTAGTTGCCAATCTTCATTTGATAGCGTTGCTTCTGTAATTGAATTTTCTTCAAAGACGAAAGTCCAAGGCATATTTACATTTGATGGGATTCCTTCTAAGTGTGATAAATCAAATGTTTGGCGTGCGCATGTTTCTCCATTTTTATTTAATAAAGATAGAGTAAGAGTTTCAAATTGAATTGGATGCTTTACACTACTACGAATGAATGTAGTAATATAATAAGCATTTTCATGTTTTTTACTTTCAATTCCGGCTAGCGAAATTTGGTTTTCTTGTAAGGTAGGCAAAGATTTATGTAAAAATTGATAAATATACTTTTGTTCTTGTGAAACTTCATTCCAAGAAGGATGGAAGTATAAGTTCGGTTTTACGTTTTTTGTATTATTGCTATTTTCTTCGGTTCCTAATAATTGAGAACTCGAAATTACAGAGTCTCTACCTTTTTTTCTTGCCTTTTTTAAAAATGATAGCATGTAATTCACCTCATTATATATTTTGTGGGACAGTTATATATCTTGCTAAATATAAAGCAACCTCTTTTTCAAAATGGCTAAATGTGTGTAAAAAGATTTCAAAACCTTCTTTTTGATAAAGGCGCGCCGGATCTTCTTGTTGGTATTGTCTTAAGCCAATACCTTCTTTTAAGTGCTGCATTGCACTTAAATGGCTTGTCCAACCAGAATCAAGGAAGTGAAGGCTAATTTGACGTAATACTTGTTGTGCATCTGCATCACTTTCTAAAGCGTTAACACGCTCTATATAACTTGTAAGAGTATCTTTTAATAGCTCTTGTAAGTCCTCAGCAGAATGAACGTTATTAGCAGATAATGCTGGAATTTCTTCGGTAGATAAAACTGCTTTTAAATCTTCTACTAGTCTAGTGAAATCCCACTCTTCAGGAAGCATTCCTTCTAATAAATGATCTTTAGCAATTACAGTTAGTGTATTTTTGATCATTGGAATGACAATCTCTATCATATTTACTTCTTCGTTTAAAAGGTTATTACGAAGTTTGTAAACTACATTTCGTTGGTCGTTTATGACATCATCTAATTTCAAGTTGTATTCACGCATTGAAAAATGACTGCCTTCACAAATTAATTGTGTACGGTTTATTAAATCATAAATTTTATTGTTTAGAATTAAACCGTTCTCATCAATTTTAAGTGACTTTTTTAACTTCTCGACATCTTCACCTGCGTAGCGTTGTATCATTTCATCTTCTAATGAAAGGAAGAATTGGGAACTTCCGGGATCGCCTTGTCGGCCAGCTCGCCCTTTTAACTGATTATCAACGCGGCGAGATTCGTGTCTTTCTGTTCCGATTACATGTAAACCGCCAAGTTCATGCACACCTTTTTCTAATAAAATGTCTGTTCCACGTCCTGCCATATTTGTAGCAATTGTAATTTTCCCTTTTTTTCCGGCTAGGGCAATTAAATCAGCTTCTTGCTCAGCACTTTTTGCATTTAATAGTTGATAAGGCAAATTTGCTTCATCCAAGTAACGTGCAACTGCTTCTGATTGAAGGATGGACATCGTACCAATTAAAATAGGGCGTTCTTTCTTATGTATATTCATTACTTCTGCACAGACAGCTTTATATTTTGCGTCGGCTGTTACATATACGACGTCTTTTTTATCTTCACGAAGTATAGGACGATTCGTTGGAATTGAAATAACTTCCATATTGTATACGCGGTTAAATTCTTTCTCCTCTGTTTTTGCAGTACCTGTCATACCGGATAAAGCTGGATACATACGGAAGAAGTTTTGAATAGTAATAGATGCTTGTGTTTGATTCTCGTCTGTAATCGGTAAACCTTCTTTTGCCTCCAGTGCTTGATGCAACCCATCGCTTAAAGAGCGGCCATCCATAATACGTCCTGTGAAAATATCAACAAGCATAATTTTTTCGTCTTCGACAATATAATCGACGTCTAGTTGGAAAGCTACATGTGCGCGTAATGCTTGAATCATATAATGATATAAAGTTTGATGCTCTAGATCATATAAGTTATCAATATCAAATAAATCTTCAATTTTTGTAATTCCATCTTCTGTAAAGTTACATGCTTTTGTTTCCGCATCGTAAGTGTAATGCAAAGTGTCTTGGAACGTTTTCATTACCTTTGCACATAAATGATGGAAATCGGAGCTGCTTGATTTTTTCCCAGCGATAATAAGCGGGGTTTTAGCCTCGTCAATTAAAACGCTATCAATCTCATCAATAATTGCAAAGTGAAATGGGCGCTGTACTTGTTCGGCTTTAGATGATGCCATATTATCACGAAGATAATCGAAACCAAACTCAGTACCGATTCCGTATGTAATATCAGCTTCATAAGCGCGTTTTTTATCGATAGATTTCATTTGTGACATATTTAATCCAACTGTTAATCCAAGAAACTCATGAACTCGTCCAATTAATTCCTTATCACGCTTTGCTAAATAATCATTTACTGTAATAACGTGAACGCCTTTTTTTTCGAGAGCACGTACGTAAGTAGGTAAAGAAGAAACGAGAGTTTTTCCTTCTCCTGTAGGCATTTCAGCAATATTTCCTTCTAGCAATACAAGACCACCGATTAACTGTACATCGTAGTGACGAAGGCCAAGTACTCGTTTTGCAGCCTCTCGAACGACAGCAAATGCTTCTACCTTTATATCTTCAACTGTTTTTCCATTTTGTAACATATGCTGGAAAGTGACAGTTTTTTGACGTAATTCATCATCTGATAATGTTTCCATTACAGATTCTAATTGATTAATATCATTCACAATTTGTTCATAATTTTTAATCTTTCTTTTTTGTGAATCTCCCAATAGTTTCTTGACCGAATTCAGCATTCTTGTAACACTCCTCTTACTGACAATAGATACATTATAGCATAGTTATACTAGAAAAAAGTAGAAATGGAAAGTGGTAGGGGATGTGTGTAAAAGAGTTATGTGAGTAAGGATACTTTTGTTTTGTTGTAAAAAAGAAAGTATTCAATATATAAGAAATTTGGTATGATGATTTAATGAGATAGAATATGGTCTCTATAATTCAAAACAATACGCTTAAGAATATATGTATAAAAGAAAAGAGAAGGTACATGAATAAGAAGTTTGTAAAAGGTGCAGCAATTTTAACAATTACAACTTTTTTGTCGAAATTGCTTGGTAGTTTTTTTCAAATTCCGTTACAAAATATTGCAGGAGATGAAGTGCTTGGTATTTTTCGCCTTGTATTTCCTGTATATATGATTGCCCTTACCTTATCAGTAGCTGGTGTCCCATTGGCAATTTCAAAATTGATTGCAGAGTTGAATGAAAAAAATAAGCAGAAAGAAATTGCGAAATTATTTAAATCGGCATCAATTATAGGGATGGTATTTGGAACATTTGGATGTCTAGTGATCGTGTTATTTTCTACTGAAATTGCAAGTATGCTTGGTGGACAAGAAACGAGGGTGCCCTTACTGGTTACGTCATTGGCTTTACTCGTTGCACCATATATGGCAGTTTATCGAGGGTATTTTCAAGGATTCGGTGATATGAAGCCGACAGGGATATCACAAGTCATTGAGCAATTTGTACGAGTATTTTTTATGTTAATCATCGCTTATATATTAGTATATTGGAATGAAAGTAGTACTATCATTACTAGTGGGGCCATGGTTGGATCTTTTCTTGGGGTAATAAGTTCACTTATATATTTACGTATGACGTACAATAAAAGTTCATACCGATATAAGAGCAACTCGTATTCACTACAAGATTTGAAAAAAGATGGAAAGAAAATATTGCAAGTATCTATTCCGATTGCTATTGGAGCTTTATCCATGCCGCTTTTAAATTTGGTGGATTCGCTAACAGTACCGCACGTGCTGCAAGGATCGTCAGCCGAAATTCAATCGCAATTTGGTATATATAGCCGCGGTTCTGCATTTACACAATTAATTGTTGTTTTCGCAAGCGCAATTGTATTTCCATTAATACCATTATTAACGTCTGCACTAGCAAAAAAAGATATGAATTTAGCAAAAATGACAGTCCAAAATACGAACTCACTTATGCATGTGCTAACAGCCCCATTAACAATCTGGTTAATTGCATTAGCGGTTCCGTTAAATGTGGGATTGTTTACAGATGCGAAAGGAAGCAGTATGTTAGCTGTTATGATTGGTAGTTCGTATTTCACATCGGTTATGGTATTATCAATAGGAGTTTTACAAGGAATTAACCGCTCTGCCCAAGCTGCGTGGATTGTTATCGGTGCAAGTTTTGTGAAATGTTTATTAAACATAGTATTAACAAAAAAGTTTGGTATAGATGGAGCGGCGTATAGTACATTGATTATATATGTGTTAATCTGTATCGTAAATCATCTGTACATTCGAAAATATCTTTCCTATTCTGTTCACATAGGAAGATTTTTTATTGTAATAGGTGTATCTTGTATTTTAGGATTCGGACTATATGAACTATCTACTATAATAGATGTTACATCTTCAAGAATTATTGCGTTATTATATAGTGGCGTAGCACTTGCTATTGCAATCATTTTGTATGCGGTATGTGCTTTGAAATTAAACTGGATATCAAAAAAACAAATACCATTTTTGAAAAAATAAATATAGAACTACGAAATGTAAGGATTGGAATTCGGACGGGCTTATTGTGATGATGCTTTTTTAGGTAAGGAGTTGGTGCCAATAATGGATGAAATGGTTGGTTACCAAATGTTGGAGGAGATTAAGAGTGCGGTTAGTTTTATCAGGATATTATGGTTTTTATAACGTTGGAGACGAAGCTATTCTACAATCGATTATTGAATCGTTACATAAAGAGAATCCGAATATTGAACTCGTTGTGCTGTCAAATGACCCTGACTATACAAGGAAAATGTACGGAGTAGAAGCGGTGGATCGTTGGAGTATCAAATCGGTTTATGATGCAATAAAAAAAAGTGACGGACTTATTAGTGGCGGAGGGAGCCTCCTCCAAGATAAAACGAGTGTAAAAAGTATTTTATATTATACGGGTATTATGGGGTTTGCTCGTATGTTAAAAAAACCGTATTACATTTATTCACAAGGAATAGGTCCGATTACAAAAAGGCATAATCGACTATTAGTGAAATGGCATTTGTCGAAAGCGACATATATATCAGTTCGAGATGAGGATTCATTTTTATACTTAAAGGAACTTGGCATGAAAAGGGATATTGAACTTGTTCCAGATCCAGTTTTAACATGGAAACGAAAAAAACAATCAGATTGGCTACAAAAACATTCTTTGCATGGGAAAATAATTGCAGTGAGTGTGCGTCACTGGAATGCAAAAGAAGATTATATAAAAAAGTTAGCGATAGCTTTAAAAAAATTAAAGCAAGAAGGATACCAAATTTTATTCGTCCCGATGCATGGTCCGTTTGATCAAAATGCTTCGCGTGATGTAGTGGATTTAATGGGAGAAGAGACGTATATGCTTCCATATAAAATGGATATTGATGAAAAAATATCTATTTTATCAGAGTGTTCTCTTTTAATTGGTATGCGTCTTCACGCCCTTATTTTTTCGGCTGTCGCGAAAACACCGATGGTTGGAATTTCATACGATCCAAAAATCGATTCATTTTTAAGACAAGTGAATCAACCGGTTATAGGAAGTGTGGATGGAGACTGGAGTGCAGAAGATCTATATAAAATTGCGAAGAGGCAAGTGATGCAACATGAAGAGATACAGCAATCTCTGCAAAGAAGAGTAGATGAGCTGCAACTGCAAGGAGAACAAGCGGCTAAGAAAATTATTTATCATATAGAAAAAAACACTCTACAGAAAAAGTAGAGTGTTTTTTGTTAGTGTATTTATTTACGCCCTGAATCTTTCTTTTATATATTGTGTAACGAGATAGACACCGTAACCTTGTATGATCATAAACGTCGGGATGATAAAGTAGCGATAGCGCGATTGAATTTCAATGAAGAAGTGCACGCCTGCGTAACCTAAAATTAATAATGAGAAGAACAGTAACGTTTTATTTCGTTGTTCTTTTATCGTTTTGATAGAAGCTATGCAAGCGAATATGCAAATGCTTACGTAACATAATTTTTCTAACGTCCACAGTAATTTTGATAATTCGGGTTTTGGATGTCCTTCTAATCCCCAATAAATGGCTGCGTCATAATCTCCCCACATAATTTTAAATTTATCTTTGAATAACAATAATAGTTGTCCTTTATCAGAAGTTCTTTCTTTAATGAGCTGTTTTTCAATTTCGAAACGTTCCTCGCCAATTGGATATTGAAAAACAAGTTTATGGTCAGGGAAAGAAAATCCACCTGTTGTTTCAGGGTTGAATCCAACTACAAATTTCCAATAAGGGTCTCGACTGGATAATGGATATTGTGTAACCCCTGTAGCAATTAATGAATAGCTAAAGATGAAATGCACGATATAATAAATGCCAATCATACCAATGAGCTTTGATACAACCATTTTTTTATTCAGTTTCTTATCACCAATTATATGAGTGATAAGTAAGAAAAGAATGAGAGCTAGTAAAATAACAATACCAATTGGTCTCATAATATCGCCAAATGCAATAAGAATACTAACAAATATCCACGTATATGAATGCGAGATTCCTTTTTTTACGAGAAGATAAAAACCACCGTAGAATAGAAATGTTGCGAGATGCTGATTTGTTAGTACAGAAGTCATCATAATGTTAGGAATGTACGTTGCGAAAATAAGCGCGGCAACTCTACCGCTAAATTCGTTAAATAGATGTGTAGCTATGCGATATATAAAGTACGTAATACCAGTGCAGTATAGTATGTTTAATAATTTAATTGCTAGTACACCTTCGCCAAACAATTTGATCACACCAGCTTGGTACATTGTAAAGCCTAATTGATATACCCAAGTAGTAAAATATGCTTTGTCCGCGAATGAGAAATTGTTATTTGCAGCATCAACGGCGCCGTTATACATTTGTGCGAAATCTTGTACGACATTTGTTTGAACTGTTAACACCCATGTAAGACGAAGTGTGAATGCTAGTAGACAAATAAATATGATAAATTGTGTTTGAGTGAAAAACCGATTCACGATGATAGACATGAATATGATCCCGATTAGAATGACTATAAGTGCCACTATAAGGAAATAGGGATGATCGTACTTCGGTTCAGTTATTAAAAATTGCAATGAGTATATAAGAGTCATTACAAAAAATAACAATGTTAATATTTGCAGTGATTTAAATGCAAATGCATATAATCTAGGCATAATGATCCTCCGTAGTATGTAATATCTTTGTAGTTATTTCTATATAAACAGAAATAACTACGTCATTATATCATAAAGGATTTCGCGGTTGTAAAAGGAATGGAGTCTATAGGAAGATTAGTAGGATATATAATATTTCGATATAACAAAATACTTATTTTAAAAAGGTTGTATGCTAATTTTTGTTTATCATGTTTATATAATTAGTATATAATCGATGTTGGAATGATAAATTCGTAGATTACGAGGAGGATTACATAACCGTGAAAAAATTTTCAAAAGGTATTACAGCAGTTGCATTAACGGGGGCATTCCTTTTAACGCCTATTTCAAGTTATGCAGCGAGTGATGATATTACAGGTCATCTATTTGAGCAGCATATGCGTACTCTTATTAATAAAGGAATCATGTCAGGGTATGGAAATAATGTATATTTACCTGACAAAGAGATAACGAGAGCAGAGTTTGCTACATTAGTAGCAAAAGCCCTGCAACTTCCGCAAGCAGATTCAAATTTTAATGATGTGCCAAAATCATATGGCTTATATGACGGCGTAAGTAGAGCATTCGGAGCGGGAATTATTAAAGGGCGTAGTCCTGAGACTTTTGCACCAAATGATGTGATTACACGTGAAGAAATGGCCGTAATGGTAAAACAGGCGCTAGATTATAAAAAGGTTAACGTAACTGTAAGTCCGCTTACATTTGCTGATACGAATCGTATTAACTATAAAGAACATGTACAAGTTATGGTAGCTACGGGGATTATTAAAGGTTATCCAGAAGATAATACGTTTAGACCGCATTTATCAGCGACAAGAGGTATGGCTTCAGCGATGCTGAACTTAATGCTTGATAAAATTGGTAACAGCGGAGGAGAAACGCCTGTAGAAACAAAGAATTATGTATTGTTAAATGACGCAGGGAAAATAGTAGAGCGTTACACTACATACAAAGAAGCTGTTACAGCTGCGCAAAATAAAGGCATCAATGCAGTGAAGTATGAAAATGAATACGTATGGATTAAAGATGGCTTTGCAAGTGCGAAGCAAATTTCTGGAGATACAATTAATGTGTACGGTGATAATTTACAAACAGTATATACGTACATTCAGTATGGAACGGAATTTAAAGTGTTAGAAGTTGGAGAAGATCGTGTGAAAGTACAACTCTCTGATTTAACAGGTTATGTAAAGAAAAATGAAGTCACGTTAATTCCTGAAAATGAAATGAAAAAGTCATCTTATTACGTAAAATCAGATGGATATTTATATCACAGATATTTCACGTATAATACAAGTTCACCTGGATATACAGAATATAGATTTGGTGCAGCCCCTTCGTTCATGAAGCAGGGACAATCAATGTATAGTGTAGATGGAAAAACATTCGGAAATGAAACGTTTTACCAATATTTTAATTACGTATCATTACGTACGAAAACAGAGTACACGGCAGAACAGTTAGATAGTTATATAAAATCAGTTAAAGCAGATTCTCCATTAATCGGTTTAGGTGCGAAATTTAAAGAAGTAGAAAGCAAGTATAATGTAAATGCATTATTCCTATATTCATTAGCAGCTCATGAGAGTGATTTTGGGACAAGTAGGCTTGCACGAGAAAAAAATAATTTATTTGGCTTAAATGCAACAGATAATAGTCCGTTTGGTAACGGTTTAACATTTAATTCAAAAGAAGATTGTATTGAACATGCGGCAAAAGTATATATGAATGAAGGATATTTAAATCCAGGTCATTGGCGTTATACTGCAACATATACAGGTGATAAAGCTAGCGGTTTAAATATGAAATATGCATCTGATGCAAACTGGGGTAAAAAAGTAGCAGGGCATATGTTCCGTTTTGATTCGTACTTAGGTAAAAAAGAGTACAACAAATATAAACTTGCTCGTGTAACGAATAAGGTGGAAGCGAAAAAAGATCCTCGTACGTCGAATGAAAGACTGTATAACTTAGCGGCAAATAAAGTTGTTACGATTACAGGCGAAGAAATGATAAATGGACAAGCATGGGTTAAAATCATTTCTGATGATCCTGCTGTAAATGAAGCGTATGTTGTAAAAGAAAATGTAGAGTACGTAAAACACTAATAAAGAACAAATAAAAAATGCCATATAATAATATTTATATGAATATAATACCACTTTATAGAAATTAATAACAAATAATTCGACAAAATAATAAAAATAAAGCGCATTATTGTCGAAGGTTGTCGATAATTTTAAAAAGTATAAATTGTCATTTCATTTATATTATGTGCTATAATGCTATTTGTATATTAAATAAAAACGATGTATATACGTTTACACATTAGAAAAGTTGATAAATATATAATTCGACAAACATTATAAATTTGTCGAATTATGCGATAAATAATTCTTTTAAAAAAAAGAATTATGACGTATTATATACATGGTTTAACTTTTTGGAAAAAGATAGTATTTATTATGGCTGATAAATTACTATTCTTCAAAAAGTGTTTGTAAATTAATATATGTATTTAGTAAATCACTAGTTTTTCAAATACATATTTCTAAAGCTAGTATTATATTTCTCAAGGAGGAAATAAATCAATGGCAAAAAATAAGTCTTTTAACAAATTAATGGCTGGTACAATGACAGCTGCAATGGTAGCAGGAGTAGTAGCACCAGTTGCTACAGCAGCAGAAGAGAGTGCATTTAAAGATGTTCCTAAAGGACATTGGTCTGCAGATGCGATCAACTCTATGGCTGCAAAAGGTATTATCGTAGGTATTGGTGATGGCCTATTCGGATTTGGCGACGATGTAACTCGTGCTCAAGTAGCTACTTTCATGGTAAAAGCAAAAGGTATTGAACCTGGTTCAACGAAAACTCCATTCACAGATGTACCAGAAAGCAGCATTTATGCTAAATTCATCGCAGCTGCTGAAGCTAACAAAATCATGGCTGGTTTAGGCGACAATAAATTCGGTCCAGACGAGAAATTAACTCGTGCACAAATGGCACAGCTTCTTGTTAACGCATACGGTTTCAAAGCTGATGAAAACAACAAAAAATCTTTCAATGACATCGACGGTTTACCTTGGGCAACTGCAAAATCTTCAATTGAAACTCTTGCAAGCTTAGGTATCGTAGCTGGTGAAGGTGAAGGTAAATTTAATCCAAACGGTGTTGTAACTCGTGAGCAAGCTGCACAGTTCATCTACAATGCTATGAACTATCACCCAGAAGTAAAAACAGAAGCTAAAGTTGAATCTGTAAGTGCAATCAACGCTCAAGAAATTAAAGTTACATTCACAAACCCAGTAAATGAAAAAACTGCGGTTAACGAAGCTAACTACATTTTCAAACAAAATGGATCTAATTTAACAGCTGTTGATTTTGAAGGTGAAGCTGGTAAAAAAGGTGTTCTTTCAAAAGACGGTAAGAGCGTAACTTTCAAATTAGTAGCTGACAAAGCATTTGCTAACTCTGACAAATATGCAGTACACTCAACTACAGGCGTATTAGGTGCTGACTTAAAACCTGTAGAAAAATATCTTGATACAGAAAAAACATTCTCTGACTCAAAAGCTCCAGAATTATTAGGTGCACGCGTTGTTGGTAACGCAGTTGAATTAACATTCAACAAACCAGTAAAAGAAACTGCTGACGTTAAAATTGACGGCGTTAAAATCGAAGGTGTAAAAGTTGCAAGTAAAACACCAGGTGTATACACTTTAACAACTGCTACAATTGCTGATAAGGGAATCTTCGCAAAAGGCGATCATGAAGTAGTTGTATACGATGCTGAAGATACATTACGCGTAAATGCTAATAAAGCTTCAATCTTAACAACAAAATACACTGTATCTTCTGATACAACAGCACCAGAAGTGAAATCAGTTAAAGCTATTAACAACCGTTCTTTCAAAGTTACATTCTCTGAGCCATTAAGCCAACACCCTGAAGTAACTGTGAAGAAAGGTAACTACACATTCCCAACAGCAGCATATGATACTGTAGGTGGTAACGGTGTAGTACAATTTACAATTGATCCACAAGATGCAACTTCATACATCGTTTCTATTAAAGAAGATGCAAAGGATGCTCGTAATCCATTATATGCAAGTGGTGAGAAGAACGTTGACTTAAGTGTTAACCTTAAAAACTTCAAAGATACAGTAAACTTACTTGGTAAACCAGTTGATATGAGTGTTTCTTTAACTGAAGATACTGCTACACCAAAAGTATCTACTGATAGCTTAAACAAAATTGAAGGTAATAACTTACTAGTTAAGTTCAACGGTAAAATTGTTGTAAATAATAAAGACCAAATCGTAGTACGTGACAAAGATGGCGTAGTTGTAACATCTGAAATCACAACTGTTGGCGATGTATTAAACATTAAGCTTGCTTCAGCAGCAAAAGATGAGCCTTACACAGTAGAAGTAAAAGCTGGTGCTGTTAAGTTTGCAAAAGATGAGAACTTAGCTTCTTACTCTGTAAACACAAATAGCAACGTTGCATTTAATACAACTGTTTCTACATCAGGTATTGTAACACCTGTCGTAGAAAAAAATGCTGACATTATTTCAATCGAAGGCGATGTAATCACTGTAAATTACGGTCAAGACATGAGCGGTAACGCGAAAGATGTAGAGAACTACAAAATTGACGGTAAAGCATTACCAGCAGGTACAACTGCAGAGTTCGTTGGTAGCAAACAAATCGTTAAGATTTCTTTACCTAAAAATTATTTCGCAAAAGCTCAAGATGCTAAATTTACAATTAGCACAAACGTATTAACTTCTTCTGGAAGCAAAGTAGTAGCTAACGCTCAAACAAAAGCTCCAGTTGAAAAATTAATCAACTTCGCTGATAACACAGCTCCAAAATTAGCTAGCGCTGTTTATGTGAAAGCTACAAATGAAGCTGAAGTTTCAAATACAATCAAAGTTACATTTGATGAAAACATTAAAGAGTTCCCTGCAGATGACGCTCAATTTATCAATGACTTAAAAGTTGTTGTAAATGGCAACAATGCAACAGTTAAAGGTATTAAGCATGGCGGCGAAAAAGAGAAAAACGTTGTTTACTTAACAACTGAAAAAGATCTAAACGTTGCTCAAGCTGCAACAATTAGTGTAGTACCAAAAGGTGCATATAACCCAGAAATCAACATTACAGATGCTGCAGGTAACAAGTTATCACTTGGTAACGTAACTGCATCAACGGCTGTAGTTGCTAAATAATAATAAATAGTATATCTGTTATTGATGAAAATCCCTTGTAGGAAATTTCCTACAAGGGATTTTCTATATGATTCAGTTATTTGCGAGCAGGAGACTTATGCTGTTTGATTGTTGCAAGAAGTAAACATAGTAAGTATAAAAAATGCCATGCCCTTAAAATAGGTGCATGGCATTTCAATGTTATTCAATTTCCAAATCAACAACCATATAAGCGAGTATGACAGTAAAGAATATACTTACAGCAGGTGCTGTTAATACGTGTCCAGACATAAAGCCAATACCGAGCGATAGGACGAGTGTGCTAGCTAGTAGCATGTGTTTTACGCTAAATAGTTTCTTGAAGTTTGTGATCAAGCGAATGAATATTTTTATACCGAAATAAAGAAGCGGCAGTAAATACATAAGGAAGCCGACAATTCCGAATGCAAAGAATAGGTCGTGGAAATCCATTTCGACTAGCTTCACTTTCGTTGTATAGTTACCAGCGTAGCCCATTCCGAATAGTTTTTGGGATAATGGTGCTTCTTTATAGTATTGTTTGTATACTTTTAAGAATTTGTCCCGATCACTATAAATTAAACTCTTCACTTCAGAGTCTGTTAGTTCACCTTTTGCGTGTTTTTTTGCATCCTCTGGATTTTCTTTAATTACTTTTCCTTCTTTTTTATCCTGTTCTTCTTGTACTGATTTTTTGTATTCGTATATTTGCATGTGGATTCCCATATTTTTTGCGATAGGAGTATGCGGTGTAAGAACAATTAAACCTCCTAGTACAACTGCTGCAACGATGGTGTTTACAAGATATGTGAATCCTTTTTTTTCTTTTTTACGGTTTATCATATATTCAATGAACGAGAAGAAAAGTGCTACGCCTAATGTTAGCACAATTGCACCATATCCAACTTTTGTTCCGACCATAATACTTGCATACATCGCAAGTATTGTTGGAATCCAGTAATATATTTTCGAGAAAGAAGTTGTTTTATAAATCGAATATAAGACAACGATTGGGAACATAATCGCGAAGAGAGCACTTAAATCATTTCCAGCAAAGAACCAACCTCTTGAGCCAATTTTTGAGTGAGGATAGCTTGGGAAATCAGTGCCAGTTTGCATTGCGATAATCATTGTGATGCTTAAAATTAAAGTTGCATATAAGAAATATGTAATGATTTTATGAAACACATATTCTTTATTTTTTAGCTCTTTAAAGACGATAATATATCCAAACAGTAGCACAATTGGATATATGCTCTTTAAAATAAATTTAACTTCTTCTCCAAATGAAACTGGAGATTTAACCATCATATTATTTACAAGACCGATTGCCAGTGCAATTCCGAGTAAACATAAATAGAGAATGTACTTTTTCGCGCCTTGTTGTTTATGATGAAGAAGTAGATAACCTAATGCAAGAAGCATAAAGGCGAAACGGACTACGATTCCGACTGTTGCGCTCATGTGTAATACATAGATTGAAAAAGACGTTAATAAATCTAAAATTGGTTGAAACACGATGAATAGCAGTAGGAAATGCGGGAAGTAGTTATCCGTCTGTTTTAACTTAGTAACCATATGTTCCTCCATTTCTTCATTCCTTTATTTCAGCACCCCTCTATATAATAGGAAGGGGAATGAATTTCTATATTTAATTTTTATATCAGACTTAAGAATACACCATTTCATTGTAATGGTAAATAGATGAAGAGCCGGGATAAACCGACTTTAATTTCTATATTTTTCAACGAAATTGTATGTTTTATGCAAGGCGATATACAAATTACGAGATTATTAGACAGAAAATTAAGAAAAAAGAAGGGTTTTTCACATCCTTTCTATAATTATATAAGTATAATCTTTGTGTAGAAAAGAGGGGTATATATAATGGAAGTAACAAGTAAAACAGAATCTGTCATTGTGAAATATGAAGGGCACGTTGCAACGGTTATGGTCAATCGCCCAGAGGTGTTAAATGCATTAGATGAACCAACGTTAAAAGAGTTATTACAAAAACTGAAAGAAGTAGCGGAGAGTTCTGCACACATTGTTGTGTTATGCGGGAACGGCCGTGGTTTTTCTGCGGGTGGAGATATTAAATCGATGCTTTCAAGTAATGATGAAAGCAAGTTTGATGGTATTATGAATACTATTTCTGAAGTCGTTGTGACTTTATATACGATGCCGAAGCTTGTTATTAGTGCTATTCATGGACCAACTGCTGGTCTTGGATTAAGTATTGCACTAACAGCTGACTATGTGATGGCAGATATATCATCAATTATTGCGATGAACTTTATTGGAATCGCTTTAATTCCAGATGGTGGCGGCCATTTCTTCCTTCAAAAGCGCGTTGGTGAAAATATGACGAAGCAAATTATTTGGGAAGGAAAGAAATTATCAGCAACAGAAGCGCTTGATATCGGTTTAATTGATGAAGTAATCGGCGAAGATTTCCAAACGGCTGTGAAGCAAAAAATTAGTGAATGGTCACAAAAGCCAATCAAAGCGATGATTCAAACGAAGCAAATTTTATGTGAAGTAAATCGCTCCAATTTAGAACAAACGCTGCAGCTTGAAAAACGCGGTCAATATGCGATGAGACAAACTGCGGATCATAAAGAGGGCATCGCTGCATTTTTAGAAAAACGTTTACCGGTATTTAAAGGAGAATAAAGTGTAGTGGCAGTTTTACTGCCGGTTAATTTAGGATAAAGGGGAGAAAGTGCTAACACATTTTAGTATAATTGTGTTAGCACTTTTTTTAAGGAGTAATGAATGAAGAAATTGATTGGCGTTATCGTTATTATTTTACTTACATATTATGCTTTGCATAGTACACCATCTCTTGCGGTACGGACTGCACTATTTTTTGAAGGGCATCCAATTGCTGCTTTCTCAGGTGAAGTGGAGAAAGAACGGGATGTGAAAAAAGAAGCGATTCCTGATGAGTACAAAACCTTATATGGAGAGAAGAAAGAAGAACCAGAGCATTATTTCTTTCCGGCAGTAAGGGCGCACGGATCAGGAATTGATATGTTAAGTGCTTGTGTGAAAAAAGAGTGGTTATTTTATAAGGCAGAGCTCGGCTGCTATTAAACATAGGAGGATGAATGATGTCAGCATATAACAAGTTAGTAAGAGATCGTGTTCCAGAGAAGATTTTAATGTCTGGAAAAACATATACAGCACAAAAATTAACAGGACAAGCATACATACAAGCTTTGGCGAAAATTGGAACAGAAGAAATTCGTGAATTTGCTTCTATGAAAGAGCGTGAACATGCGCTTGATTCTCTTGCGGATGCACTGGAAGTAATCATATCATTAGCGCGTGCAGAAGGTGCAACAATTGAAGATGTAGAACGTCTTCGTAAGCAGAAAGAGATAGAGCGCGGTGGGTTTGAAAGAGGTATTTACTTGTTGGATGTTTCAGAAGAATAGATTTGTAGGGAAAGCATAGCGTTACTCATTAACGAACGCTATGCTTTTTTGTTGCGATTAAGCTAATAATGAAGAAGATAGCTGTTAATACCCAGCCAATTGTAATAGAAGTAGTAGTATGAACTGCATAAGAAACTTGTAAACAAAGTAATGATGCTAGAAACCAAATGAGTGCAATGTGTACATATTTTTTTGATATATTCATATTGTATAACTCCTTTTATATACTAAAGTGAATTTTACTATAATTTAGAAAATTAAGCTATATGAGTAGAGGATTTATAGTAAATTCGGTATACTAAATAATAGGAAAAATGAGGAGGAAACGACAATGGCACATTATGCGAAAGAAACGATGGAATTGATTAAGGAGCTTGTCTCTATTCCAAGTCCATCTGGAAATACAGATAAAATTATTCGTTTTATTGAAAACTATGTAAGTGAGTGGAATGTAGAAACGAAGCGTAACAATAAAGGTGCTCTTATTTTAACGGTAAAAGGGAAAAATGATGCACAGCATCGCTTATTAACAGCACACGTTGATACGTTAGGTGCGATGGTGAAAGAAATTAAGCCAGATGGTCGTCTCAGTCTTTCTATGATTGGCGGATTTCGCTGGAACTCTGTAGAAGGGGAATATTGCGAAATTGAAACATCAAGTGGCAAGACGTATACAGGAACGATTTTAATGCATCAAACATCTGTACATGTATATAAAGATGCAGGTGAAGCGAAACGTGATGAGAAAAATATTGAGGTTCGTATCGATGAGCGCGTATTTTCAGCTGATGAAGTACGTGAATTAGGAATTGAAGTAGGAGACTTCGTTTCATTTGATCCACGCGTTCAAATTACAGAGAGTGGATACATAAAATCACGTCATTTAGATGACAAAGTAAGTGTTGCAATTCTATTAAAATTAATTAAAAGATTACAAGATGAAAACGTAACATTACCATATACAACTCATTTCTTAATTTCTAACAATGAAGAGATTGGATACGGTGGTAACTCTAACATTCCAGAAGAAACGGTTGAATATTTAGCGGTTGATATGGGAGCGCTAGGTGATGGACAAGCATCTGACGAGTATACAGTATCTATTTGTGCAAAAGACTCTAGTGGTCCGTATCATTATGCACTACGTAAACATTTAGTAGAGCTTGCGAAAACGAACAATATTGAATATAAAGTAGATATTTATCCGTACTATGGATCGGATGCATCAGCTGCGATTCGAGCTGGATTTGATGTGAAGCATGCATTAATTGGAGCAGGTATTGATTCTTCTCATGCATTTGAGCGTACACATGAAAGTTCGATTGCTCATACAGAAGCGTTAGTATATGCGTATGTAATGTCTCATTTAATTGAAGAATAATTTCGTAGAAAATAAAGAGGGCTGATTGAAAATGTTATTTTTAATCAGCTTTTCATTTGGTGGGTAATGGATCGCTTTTTGAATTTTTATATTTATTCTTCCTTATATGTTCATCTTTAATAATATAGGCAGAAAACGTATTTACTACAGTGGTAGAATGTTATAAACTATTATAGGAGTTATTTTCCAATTGGTATTTTTTATATTAGTTTGATTAAGAGAATTGTATAACGTGAGATTTTGAGAGGAGATTTAATTTTTATGAAGTACAAGGCAATCGCTGCTGGTATGTTAGCAGCAAGTTTACTAGCTTATCCAGTTAGTAGTTTAGCAGAAACAAAGAAGTTTTCAGATGTTCGAGACGACTCATTTGCAAAAGACGCAATTTACTATTTAGTAGAGAGAGATGTAATTAGTGGTAGAACAAGTGATACGTTTGCGCCAAAGGGCCTTTTAACACGTGCTGAGGCAGCGACAATTATAGCGAAAGCAATTGGATTAAAAGTGGATCCAGTTGAGAAACCATCTTTTAATGATTCAAAAAATCATTGGGCAACTCAGTATATTGCAGCAATTGAAAAAGAAAATATTATTGCAGGCCGAGGAGCAGGCGTATTTGATCCTGATGGAAAAGTAACGCGTGCTGAAATGGCTTCTATGCTTGTGAAGGCTTATAAACTACAAGGGTTAGTACAATCCCCAATTACGAATAAATTTACTGATTTGGAAGGTCATTTCGGTAAAGAAGCAGCAAATATTTTAGTAGCGTTAGAGATTTCTGCTGGTACTGGTAAGACGATTTGGAGCCCAGATCTTTATATACCGCGTGAACAAGCAGCGCAAATGACGTATAAAGCGGACAAGCTAAAGAAACATAATGATAATACGAGCAAACCAGAGGAAACAAAGAAAGAAATGTATATAGATCGTAAGTTCATTACATATCATCAACCATCATTATCATCAGGAATTACTGACTTGCAGCATGATCCACAAAAAGTTGTAGTAAAAGAAGAGCGAGATGGATGGATTAAAATTGTAACGAGCAAAGGTGAGAAGTGGACACCTTTAAAAGAAAAAACAGAAGTTATTAATGAAGGATTTACAACATATGCAGAAGCGTCACATTCTTCTAAAGTACTAGGGAAATATGGAGCACAAACAGTAACGGTTATTGAAGAAAAAGATAGCTGGATTCGTATCCGTACAAATAGTGGTTTCCAATGGGTTGATAAAAATCAATTAAACCCAGTAAAACAAGAGAACTTCTTAGAAGGTAAAGCAATTATTATTGATCCAGGTCACGGTGGAATTGACTCGGGTAATGTTGGTTATTACGAGAAAGAAAGTCAAATCGTATTAGATACATCTTTACGATTACAAAAACTATTTGAGAAAAAGACACCATTTACTGTTAAGTTAACACGTACGAACGATACACGCCCAGGAGTAGATGCTAGTGATTCTTTAAGAAAAAGAGTAGAATTTGCTAATGAAAATAATGGTGATATTTTCGTAAGTATTCACGGTAACGGTTCTACAGGTAAAGATGGACACGGCACAGAAACATTCTATTATGCAGCAGCACCGACAAAATCAACGAATCCACATACGGAAGACAGTCGCTTATTAGCAGAAAAAATTCAAAAGCGCCTTGTAGCAGCTCTTGGAACAAAAGATCGTGGTGTGAAAAAGGATAATTGGTACGTAGTAAAATATAATACAATGCCAGCTGTATTAGCAGAATTAGCATTTGTAGATAATAAGGATGATGCAAATAAACTCGCTACACCAGCACAGAAGCAAAGTGCAGCAGAAGCGATTTATCAAGGTATTTTAGATTATTACGAAGCAAAGGGTAATAACGTATCTTCTTTCCGTTAATACATTAAAAGAGATTGCCAATAGGCAGTCTCTTTTATTTATTAACGTTTCTCTTTATTTCAGGCATGTGATATCATTTAATTTTATACAAAAAAGTATTGTAATTATAACGATATAGAGGATGATCATAGATTGAATAATCATAGGAAAACACCTGCATGTATATATACGTATGCATTTCGTGAGGAGGAGCGTGCTTTATGTTACTTGGAAATGCGCTCGTTCTTTGGAATGGAGTCCCACGTTAATATTTTGAAAAGTGATGTCAAAATTGACCCGAGTAGAAGTCCTTTTATGAAAGAACGCGTTGAGGTTATGTATGAAGGAGACGACTTAGAAAGTATTTTGGAACAAGTAAAGGAAATTGAATTAGGAGAAATGACGTTTAAAGTTATCTTCGTGAAAATCAATGATCTTGAGGGAGAAAATAAAATAGAGTATGCGGAAAGACGTATCATTGAACGACGTATTGGGGATTGTATTGATGCGGAAGCAGATGTGCGCAATCCAGAGCGTACTTTTGGTATTGTTCCATTAGGCGGACGTTGGTATTTTGGACATTATGTAGAGAGTAAACCAGTTTGGTACCATCATATAAAAAAACCACGTAGCTATTCGACATCTCTTAGCACACGCGTTGCAAGATCCGTTGCAAATATTGCGGTGCCAAATCCAGAGGGAGTAAGAGCGATTGATCCGTGCTGCGGCATTGGAACGGTTGTAGTAGAAGCTCTTTCGATGGGAATTAACATTGTTGGTAGAGATATAAGCCCGCTCGTTGCGATTGGAGCGAGAGAAAATATTGCGCACTTCGGATTCGATGGGACGATAACGAAAGGTCCGATCGAGGGGATTACGGAGAACTATGACGTCGCAATTATCGACATGCCATATGACTTATTTACGCACGCAACACCAGAAAATCAGCTCTCCATTCTTTCAAGCGCACGCCGCATTGCTAAAAAGGTAGTCGTTGTCACAATGGAAACAATGGACGATATGATTCATGAAGCAGGATTTGAAATTATAGATCGTTGCACTACAAAAAAAGGAACATTTTCTAGACAAATTCTTGTTTGTGAATAAGGAAGAAAGGTCACCCGTTTGTTAAAGTAAGATAATAAATTACAGGATAGTTAGTCCATTATGAGGGCTGATTATCCTTTTTTATTTACATAATGAATGGGGAAAATAAAGATTGAATATTTAGTTTAATCAGTATAATATAGGTGTGTAATTTGAAGTGTTTGTTAGGTTTTGGAAAGAGGACAAAGTTTCGATGTGAGGACCTTAAAAAACAATTAGAGGCACTCTTAAAGATAGACAAAGGATGGGAGGGTGTTTTAATGAGAGTTCAAGAAATATGTATTGGTAATAGAAAGGCATACCTTCTACTAAATTCGGAAGGAGTACCTGTTGTATCAGTAGCTAAGTATATGAAACATCTCTATAACAATGAGAGTAAAAGTAATACTTTAAAGACATACTGTACGGCTTTAAAACACTATTTCACATACTTACAACAAATAAAAATTGATTACCAACAAGTTAATTTTGAGATTTTATCTAACTATGTGGTCTGGCTTAGAAACCCATATAGAAACAACAAGGTAATTCCTTACAAAATACCTCAAAAACATAATAAAGAAAAAGAACCCAAACAACTGACTGAGAAAACAGTAAATAACTACATCAGTGCCGTAACCAACTTTTATGACTATTTGTATCGTAGCGAGCTAATCGATTCAGATATAGTTGAAAAGCTAATGAAAAAGATGTTTACTGGTGCCGGTGGAAATGGATACAAGAGCTTTTTACATCATGTCAACGAGGGAAAACCCTACTCCAAAAATATCCTTAAATTAAAAGAACCCAAAGAAAAAATAAAGATATTTACAAAAGAACAAGTTGAAACCATCTATCATTCAACTACGAATATTAGAGATCGATTTCTAGTTCTTTTGCTTTTTGAAACAGGTTTACGTATTGGTGAAGCTCTCTCTTTATTCCTTAAAGATTTTCAATTTGATGCTAAACAAAGAAAACATAAGCTTAAATTAACAGATAGAGGAGAATTACCTAATGGTGGTAAGTTAAAAACAGGATCTCGGGAATTAGAAATTTCTCAGTCATTAATGAACCTATATGATGACTATCTGTATGAAGTGATTGATGATTATAATCCGGACCATAACTTTGTTCTTGTGAAGCTTTTTGGGAAGAATTCTGGTGAACCAATGACCTATTCGGATGTATATGCCACTTTTAAAGAGATTGAGAGAAAAACTGGTATTTATATAACTCCACATTTATTTCGTCATACTCACGGAACGATTTACTATCTCGAAACGAAAAATATTAAAATGGTGCAAGAGCGTTTGGGACATTCGCAAGTCCAAACAACAATCAATCTATATGTTCACCCTTCTGATGATGCAATCCGGGAGGATTGGGAAAAAGCAGCTCATGCGTTTAAAATTGGACCCAAAATAGATAACTAAAAGGACGACGTTGCCTTAGAAATTCCTGACGAAGCGTTTCCTTTTTAATTTAAAACTAAACGAGTGATGTAGGAGGAAAAGCTTTGAAAAAAAATATAGAAAATTACCTAATTCCGCAAAGTGAATATTGGGACTTAATCACTTCTACCCTCATCTCTTACGAGGTGAAGGAAATATCTAGCGATGGAACACTAAGAAGAAAACTTGTGAAAGATAATTATTTTTCTATTAATGATATATGGAACGTGAATGAAATTGGTCAAATTCCTAACTTTGAAGAACGCTTTAAGAAATATACGGGGACAAGAAAAGTATTAAAGTTAGCTACTAAGTGCATTACAATATCCCAAGAGTTGAAATTTGTATTCTATTGCTACCTTTTTAACGATGAGTTAAGTTTTAACACTGTATTTTGCACCTACAACGTGCATTTAAAAAATTTGATTCAATTTCTAAATGAAAAACACAATCAACTACATTCTTTACTTGATTTAAATATCGATAAAGCTGAGAAAGAGTGGGTTTTGTGGTTAAATAATAAGGGATTAAAAACTACTTCATCAAAAAAGAACCGCGATTATAAAACTAAAACACAACAAGCAACTTTCTTGCGAAGAATGTATGAGAAATTATATTATCTGACAGATACACGGGAAGAATGGGAAAAAGATAAATGGGATGCCAGGGTGTTAAATAAGAAGTATGGGATCTTATATAATACTTCTGATTCTCATTATTATATAGATTTTACAACTATTCATAATGATGTTTTTAAACAGCATTTTAAAAAATATATTAAAACTAGATTACTAGGCGGAAAGAAATTTTCGGTGGGTACAGCTATGAATTATCTAAGATTTGTTTCAAGGTTTCTAAATTTTATCAGTCAACTAGAACCTAACTGGAGTAATCTAAATATGCTTACAAGAAAACATATCGAGAACTATTTAGAGTATCTTCATTATTATGCAAAAAATAATTTGAAATATAAAAAAACTAATCCAAAGCAACATATAAATGATAGTCTAAAATGTGTTTACACCTTTTTACGTGATATCCAACGTTTTGAATACAGTATTGCACCTAAGAAATCCACTTCTAGACTACTTTATTCCGAAGATTATCCAAAATTAGATAAGAAATCCGATGATGATATTGATTACATTCCTGATTATGTATTGGAGCAATTATTTACGCACATTAACGATCTTCATCCAGATGTTCAGCCAATCGTTTGGATAGCGTACAAAACTGGTTTGCGCATTAGTGATACACTTGGTTTGACTCAAGATTCTTTGATTAAGTTAAACGGTAAATACTGGATTCAGACGGATGTTGAAAAAACTTATGTAAAAGACCATAAAGTGCCCATTGATGAACAATTAGCTAATATAGTCGCCATTTTAATCCGTAATTCTAAAGAACGCAGCAATGATGACAATAATCCCAACAAATACATTTTCGTCCGCTATAGTGGTACACGTAAGGGGCGGCCATTTATCCGGTATTGGGTACAAACAAAACTTAATGAGTTATCAGTCAAAAAGAATATTACGGATGAAACAGGTGATATCTTCCACTTTAAAAATCACGCGTTTAGACATACTTACGCAGTAAAGATGTTAAATGGCGGAGCTGATATTTTAACCGTTCAGGAATTATTAGCACACGCATCACCTGAAATGACAATGCGATATGCCCGTTTATTAGATGACACGAAGCGTAAGGCTTTTGAAGAGGTCATTAAAAAAGGTGTTTTTAGCTTTGATTTGAATGGTGAAATTCATCAGGTATCAGAGGCTCAAAACATTCCGGAAGGTATTATGGATATGATATGGAAAGACGAGAAATTAAATGCATTGGACAACCCTTACGGGACGTGTCGTGCTCGAGTTAATGGTAATTGTCCATTAGCAGTAGAGCCCCCTTGCCTTACAGCAAACGATGGAAAACCTTGTTTTGACTTATCGGTTGGTATGACAAGCTTTGATGTAAAAAAATATGAGCTACATATAGAAAGTACAATTAAAATAATTGAAGTCTCAAAGGAATATGGTCGCCAAGATATGGTCGAAGCAAACGAAAAGAACTTAAATAGATACAAAAACATTTATGAAACGATTAAAAACGGAAATGTCATTTTTGGACGTTTTGAACGTATAAAGAGGCAGTTAGAGGACAAGAAAAGGAAAGGTGTTAACCGTGGGTAATTTTAACCGTGAAGAGCAATTGAAGCAGCTACACGAAAAAAGAAAGCAAACAACCAAAGTTAAAGTTGAAGAAGCTATTAAACGCTTAACAAAGATTTCTAAGGCAATTAACTTTAACAGTGTGGCGGAAGAAGCTGGTGTAAGTAAAGCTACGCTTTATAATCACCCAGAACTTAAAGAACGTATTAAATTCTTACGGAATCAACAAGAAAAAGCATTTGTAGACTCTAGAATTAAACGAGATGAAAGTAATCAAAAAGCCATAATTGCATCTCTTAAAAGAAAGATTGAAAAGCTGGAAAAAAGAAAAAAAGAGCTCGAAGAGGAAAATAAGCGATTACGCGAAAGAGAAAACGAAAAGCTTACTGATTACTTTTCGAAGTTATAAAGCAAGACCACACATATTAGAGGATTACCAGTATTAAAAAAACAAGCTAAACAAATTCATATAGGAAAAGAATTGAGTTTTACTCCGTTAAAAGAGATCACCATACATACCATCAAACTAATAAGAATACAAGATAAAAATGAATTATATTTTTAAAAGGTGCACAACTTTTTTATTTTAAAGACATTATAAAACTTTATAATCTTACAATTATTCACATTAAATTATTTTGGAAAACAAATGATTTTTTAAGAAACTGGCTATGATTGTCACTATTATGGTAATTAACTTTTGAAGATGGATGAAAAAGTTAGAGGAAAAGTAGTTTAATATGTATTTGTAAATATTAAAAGAAATAATTTAACTAAACTGATAATATCAAAATGTTTACAAATTGAGAATTTGGAATATAATAACTTTAGAGTGAAAAAACACAGTTCGGTTGGTAGTCCGGACGCAATAATTATTTAATTATTGTCAGTAACCTTCCCCCCTGGGATGTCCATCACTCATGTAATAAACAAGGGGGATTCTCAATGAAACTTACAATTTATTTTGATGGACAATTTTGGATTGGAATTGTAGAAATGTTTGAAAATAATAAATTGAAAGTATGTAAACATACTTTTGGTTCAGAGCCAAAAGATAGTGAAATACTAGATTTTATTTTTCATGATATGGTTCCGCTATTAAAAAGTACATCAGGCGTTAAAAACTCTATTGATAAAAGGAAAAGTAAAATTATTAATCCCAAAAGATTAATAAGGTTAGCCGCCAAAGAAATGAAAAATCAAGGAGTTTCTAACAAATCTTATGAAGTATTGAGAATAGAACTAGAACAAAAAAAGAAAATGAAACAATGTATTACGCGTCAAAAGAAAGAAGAATTACTAGAAAAAAAGCGACAAATGAAAATTCAAAAACGAAAAGCAAAACATCGAGGAAGATAAAAGGTCATCTTCAAATGAAAAAGAAATTATATTCATAAAGCGAAAAAAAACGCTATATTTTTGTAGGGAAATATAGCGTTTTTTATGAATTTATTTGATTCAAGATATGTTTAAGTTACTTACTGAGCTTCATATCATTTTATATATTCAATATTTATCCCCTTTTGAATAAAGATCTAAATTTCGTTAATACTATACTTGCATCTAGATTGCCATCTTTGAGCCGAGCAGTTAGCTTTTGCTAGCTGCTCTTTTTTGTAAAAATATACGCAATGGACTGGATGCATATATAATATTTTGTGTTTCTTTCTATATAAAATGAGGTAGTCTTTACAAAAGAATGATCTCGTTAAAAGAGTATTTTATTAAGTGCTCTTTTTATGTTTTAAACTCATACAAAATGATTTTTTTATTAATTTCTTTGTCTTTCCTGCATAATGTTTTCGATTCAGTTTATACTATCACTGTAACTTATAGTTACAAAAACCAGTGCTTGATAAGCGCAGTTTTCTTTTTTTACAGAGCAGTTAGCTAATCACGCTAATTGCTTTGTTTTTTAGTTCAATTTTATTTGTATATTTATAATTCCTATAAATGAAAAAGCATGATACAATCAAGTAAAGATAAAATTCCATTCCATACGAGCCCTTATTATTATGTAAGGGCTACACCCTTATTAAAATTACGATTTCTTTCTAAAACTGGACATACCTTTTAAATATACATATAATATCACGTGGTATTCTTTTTCAATGTTAGTTTTTAAATAAAGGTTTCAATTGAATTTTTAACCTTATACAGTTCTTTTTCAAAGAGTACTATTCGAGGTGCTCTTTTTTATTACTAAATAGAGGTAGAAGGACACTCCCATCAATTTAAGAATATTAACTTCCTCAATTATAAAGAAACAGTATTCTCTTTAAACAAAATAAATTAGAAGACGTTTTTATGGATCTTTCGATTCGAAGTGAACTCTAATTATTTGCTGAAGAATTAGAGCGATATCTTACCCCTTTATTTTTAAAAGAATTTGCTAGAAAGTTAGCTTTTGTATAACGGAAACGTAAGTTTTCAGGTCATTATGTGACTACTCACAATATAAAAAGCTCAAATTCTAAAGCGTTTAAGTTAAGTTTTTTTGATTACAACTTAAACAGCTCTTTTTTATTGAATGCGTGTCTTATTTTGGGATGACAGGGACCCAAAGTTCATGTCTCGGCTTATGTTTCGGACCGTAATAACATTCAATGCACGGTAAATTGGCAAGTTCATACTCAGAAGTTGGGACCCACTCGGAATATAATCGTTTCCATGCGTCTACTATATTCGGGAAAACTACCCATGTACTTGCGGGAATAATTAGTGTTTCCATATTAGCTGATACCTCCCCATCATATCTTACACCCATAAAATAAGAAAATTCTTCATCTTTTATGGCAGCTTCCTTCCCACAAACCCCTAAAAGACTTTCAAGCGTGCACTTTGGATTTTCCCATGACATATCTATTAATTCTTGCATAAATCCGTCTTTTTTCGCAGTGTTCCAAAGTGTAGGGATTTTTTTAAAGGCGCTGCTTGTTTTTACTGGTTTACTCTTTCCTACAATTCTTAACTCAAAATCGAGGTTTTCAATTCTGTACTCCATCTCGGTATCTCCTTTAATAGAAATTTGGAAGGAAATCTTCGGAAAGGCTTTTAACTGTACTCCTTTATTACGAGCATTAGAAGGGGTTATTCCATGCATTTTTTTAAAAGCACGTGAGAAAGCATCAGAAGAAATATAACCATATTTAATTGCCACATCAATGATCTGAATGTCACTTTTTTGAATTTCAAATGCTGCAAGTGTTAAACGTCTTCGTCTAATATATTCTGAAAGCGACACACCTGAGATTGAAGAAAACATTCTTGAAAAATGAAACTCAGAGCAATTAGCTGCCTTTGCAATCTCCTTATAATCTATCTCTTCATCCAAACTATTCTCAATATAGTCCAATGCGTTATTCATTCTTTTTAGCTAATCCATAATTTTACTCCCTTTCAAATATTTAATTTAATACATAATAGATAATAATAACCGACATTTCATGCCTAAAAATGTCGGTACAAAAAATATATCCTTAAATTGAATGTAACATAAGGGTTACCTATTTGTTCTCTGATATTTATATAGTCTTTTTAATTCTAGGGATCACTAACATTTTAGAAAAAAACAGGCTTAGCATATTAGAATAAGAAAAGAGTCCTATTCCCTTCGTTAAGAATAACTGTTTACAGTTAGAGGTATTATACAGCATGGTTTATTAAGACGAAATCAGTACGCTGAATATTACCAATAAAAATTGAAGTTTCAACTAATGAAAAAATAATACTTTATCTTTTCAACTTGAAACTTTCAAACATATTTTACCTAGTCTCGAAATTAATTCTGTTGGTTA